>JADGPY010000153.1 GCA_017882205.1 Chitinophagaceae bacterium | reverse complement strand
TTTTATCCAACCAGTGATACCATACCTATCTGCAACCTCAATGGCAGTGGCCCTGAAAAACACTCCCTGAACATCACCGGTAATAAGAAGATGAATGGTTGGCATGGTGGTTGTGGCGCTTAGCGCCCTAACGTTTTTGGATCAAAAAATTTAGGATCAATCGGTACATTAGCTTTACAATCATGATAGATTTCTTTCTGAAATAATTTATCATCCATATAGAAAGTACATCCCGTCTCTGACCAACCGCCACCAAACCTCTTTTGATTCTCGAGTATACCTTCTTCCTTATGCCCATTCTCATATTTAATGAACCGCACCACCACCATTTTTTCTTTATCGATCCATAACTGGCTGAGCTTTTCATTCGCATCATTTGCACCTATCACATAAACGTCATTATCCTTCCATTTGTTTTTATGAAAATGGTCAAGTTTGTAACCAAGTTGGCTGAGTTTTGAGAGCACAGCATCCAATGGATAAAAGTACATCCCCCCCAATAAAAATGTGAGATCATCGGTATTGGTGGTCACCCTTCCCAGCTTACCATTTCGAAAATTATAGGCTGAATCTTTTGTAAAAATAACCGCATTCCCATTTTTTGGGTCTCCAAAATCGATTCTGAAATTATCAGGATATTTAATTGCCTCAAACCATGTAGCAGTTTTGATAAGGCTATCATTACTGTAATTTTCAGTGGTCTGGTTAAAAGTAAAAGTAGTGTACCACTTCCCGGCATATTTGTCATGCATCTTTTTCAATACTTCCTTAGAACTATTGGGTGGAGCAAAAAATATCATAGCCGAAAAAAGAAAGATTGTAGTTAGTTTCATATCTTATAATTTGTTTATAGTGTCGATTCACCTCGCCGCGATAAAAATACAGATTGGCATGAACAATGTGCATTATTTTTAAACCTTTTTATATGATAGAGATCATACCAGACCTGCCCCCCAATGTTGCTGCATTCCGGGCAAGGGGTATAGTTACCAAAGATGATTATGAAACTGTACTTATTCCCCATGTTGATTTTATCTATAAAACGTATGGGAAGATAAATTTTTTGCTTTGGCTAGAAACAGATGTGAGCCATTATACTATAGGCGCATGGGTCGATGATGCCCTCGTTGGATTGAAACATCTCACTCATTGGCATAAAATCGCAATTGTAAGTCACCAGGATATAGTCAAAAGGATAACGAATGTGATGGGCCATCTTATCCCGGGCGAAACCAAAGGTTTTACAAACGCAGAATTGGCCGAAGCGATGCGTTGGATATCTGTAAATTAAGATGATAAGATTTTAGAATAAGGTTAAGTTAAGGCGTAATTTTAGCCTGGAAAATATTCAGCCATGGAGTATGTAGACTATTACAAAATTTTAGGTGTTGATAAAAATGCATCGGTCAATGACATAAAAAGCGCTTATCGAAAGCTCGCAAGAAAGCACCACCCGGATTTGAATCCTAATGATAAGGAAGCGAATAAGAAATTCCAGCAGCTCAATGAAGCCAATGAAGTACTCAGCGATCCCGTAAAGCGCAAGAAATACGACCAGTACGGAAAAGACTGGAAGCATGCTGAACAATTTGAGCAAGCCCGCCAATCAAGGTCACAACAATCTACCCGGGGTGGACATGCATTTTCAGGAGGAGGGTTTGGCGATGGTGATTTTTCTGATTTCTTTGAATCCATGTTTGGAGGATCCCAGGGTGGCCGAAGCCAGGCAAAATATCGTGGGCAGGATTATAATGCTGAATTACACCTTGACCTGTTGGATGCTCACAAAACACACCAGCAGACAATCACGATCAATGAAAAAAATATTCGCGTAACCATCCCTGCGGGTATCGAAGATGGGCAGGTACTTAAACTCAAAGGGCATGGAGGCCCCGGTGTTAATGGCGGCCCTGCGGGTGACCTGTTCATCACTTTCTCCATTGCCAATCACACTAAATTCAAGCGCTTGAAAAATGATCTTTATACAACTATGGACCTGGATCTTTATACAGCCATACTTGGTGGTGATATAACTGTGGATACACTTTCGGGGAAAGTGAAACTAAAAGTAAATCCCGAAACACAAAACGGCAGTAAGATCAAGCTGAAAGGAAAAGGTTTCCCGGTATATAAAAAGGAAGGAGAATTCGGTGATCTCTACATTACTTACAATATTAAGATCCCAACAAACCTTACTGAAAAACAAAAGGAACTTTTCATTCAATTATCAAAATTATAATGCAAAGCTTATCATATGCAGAAAGATCTAATCTCTACCGCTGAATTTTGCGATCACTACCATATCGAGTATTCATTCATTACATCCCTCGAGCAATCAGGACTCATACAGATCACAAAAGTTGAGGAAACTCCTTTTATAGATATTGATGCTATCAACGAACTTGAAAAATATGTAAGGCTACATTATGATCTCAATATAAATCTCCAGGGTATTGAAGCAATCATCCACCTTCTTCATCGTGTAGAAGATATGCAGGAAGAGATAGTTGCATTAAAAAACAGGCTGAAGATTTATGAATGAATATTCTGAACTTTTTAGGGTTCAGACAACAAATGGCCATTCCTTATTAATCTTTGCTTTAATAAAGAATGCAACCAATCCTAATGAAATGATTACTAATCCTAATAGGACAAGTGCCATACCTGTAGACATAAGAACAAATAACCACATCGCCATTGCTACAAGAACCGGCAGAGGATAAAAAGGCATTTTGAATGGGAAGTTGATACTTTTATTTCTCCGGAGAAGCAACAACCCTATCCCCTGCCCAATGAATTGGATTAGAATTCGCATGGCAAGTATTGCATTGATAACATCAGACAACTTGAATAGTAAACTGAATACAAACGCAACCGCTCCAAGGGTCAGTAATGAGATATGAGGAAAATTCTTTGTTGGATGTAATTTTCCAAACACTTTAAAAAATGCTCCATCTGTTGCTGCTGCATACGGAATTCGACTATACCCAAGAGTAGCTGAAAATACCGAAGCGAAAGCTACCCACAAGATAAGGCATGTTGCGAGCTGGGCTGCTTTTGTGCCAGACAACTCGCTTACAAATACACTAACCACGAATTCACTGTTTTTGGCAAGTTGCCATGGAATAACGCTGGCTATACTAACATTCATTAACATGTAGAGCACCGCAATACAGGCAATGGATATAAACATACTTCGCGGGATGTTTCGTGTAGGGTTCATTATTTCACCACCAAGGTGACATATATTATAATACCCCAGGTAACTATAGACCGTTTTAACGCTTGCAAATCCCATGGCAGTTACAAAAGCATAATTTAATGTAAGACCATCGTTGATGTGCTTTATTGGCTGTAAAAAATTCCCGTGTGATATACCTCCAATTATTATCCATAGCAAGGTTACTACAACCCCAGCGCACATAAACAGGCTGATCTTTCCAATAGATTCAATTTTCCTGTAAAGCAGTATTATGATACAGACTACTACGGTACCACTAACCAACTTTGAACTTATAGGAGATAGTGGAACAAGGAAGGAAAAATATTTTGCAAACGCAATCGCTGCAGAAGCGATAACAAGTGGGGCCTGGATCATGGTTTGCCATACAAAAAGAAAACTCATTAGTTTTCCTGCCCCGTTTTTTCCATATGCCTCTTTTAAGAAATTAAAGCTCCCTCCTGCTCGAGGGAAAGCTGCTCCTAATTCGCTCCATATCATTGCATCAAGCATTGATAATATTGCCCCCGCGAGCCATGCATACAGAAAGTAGGGGCCATTCATCATTGATATGACCATCGGCAATGTAATAAACGGACCGATCCCAACCATGTCGGTCATGTTTATCGCTGTTGCCTGAATTAAACTAAGCCTCCTGGTTAATCCTTGTGCCATTATCTTTTTTTGATTGGTGGCTTAAATATATAAAGCAATAATAATGAATAACATCAGAAAGTATGCCCAGGCTTGATCATCTCAGGGTATTGTTTTTGAAACTTACGGATCTCAGGGATAGAAACATTTTG
>JADGPY010000152.1 GCA_017882205.1 Chitinophagaceae bacterium | reverse complement strand
TGATGGCTGATGCCAAAATAATCCGATGAATTATATATATTTTCAATTATTTTAAAGATTTAATTGAAAAGATGAAGTTTAAATAAATAAAACGTAACCCAATGCCCTTAACACTCGAAAATTATGAAAGCGTATTATCTAAGGAACTATTAAAAGCTGCTGAAAAGTGCCCTGTTAGGGAATGTGATGAAATAGAAAAAGGAGTTTTAATTGCATATGTGGATGAAGGTAAAGAAAGCTTTGATGTTTCGCTGACCATAGAGCGGAACATGGAGATTTCTGCTAATAGCTGCGATTGTAAGAACGGCGCCAAATTCTGCAGGCACAAAGCCGCCCTATTAATGCATATTGCAAAAGGGAAAAACAAAAAAAGTAACAGCACGGGTAAGATTAAGAAAACAACCAAAGCTGACCTTTTGCTGGAAACAGTAGAGTTACCGGATTTGAAGCTCTGGTTAAGCGATTTGCTTGCAAAAAATAAGGATACCGAACTTGCTTTTATTCACTACTTTTCTCCCAAAAACCGCGTGCATACCCCGGAAGAGGTGTCTCAAATTACAAATGATGTCATCAAAGCTGTTGTCAAAAACAAAAAGAATATCGATCCTACTGAATTAAAGAAAATCATAGACCTATGGACCAAGGTACACAAACCCATAGTGGAGCATTACCATGCAAATATTGCTGATGAAAAATCTTTTTTAAACTTTCATACCTTAATCGAATGCTGCCGTCTTTTCCATAGCAAGATCAAGATCAATAGTAACAAAATCCTAAAATACGTAGAAGAACTACTGCAACAATCCGCTGAGTCTATTAATAATCTTCAGGATGAAACCAGTTGGATCAGGGCCGTGAAATTTTTTACACTACAACTTCCCGCCGATGCTTATAATATTAGAATACATTATTTACTTCATTTAAGAAATTTATTCAACGTAAGTACTGAGACGAGAAAAAACGAACTGGTAAACTTGTTGGTAGATCAGTACAAGCAGTGCAAAGCTACACAAAGATCTAATGGTGATGAATTTTCTAAAGTATTGTTCGAATTGGTGGAACTGCATGGTGTATTTGCTGAGCATTATAACATATTCAAGCCTCAACATTATAATAATGACTTCAACGAAAAACTTATCCGCGGGCTGATCGATATCGGGAAATTGGATCTTGCAATCAAATATTGTGATGAACAAATCCTGAATAACTTCCGGCAAGAATACAACTTGCCATATTTACAATTGTTGAAAGAAATTTACAAAGCTAAAAATGATCATCGCAACCTTGCTAAAGTGCTTGCAACTCTTTTTCCTTTTACTTATTGCTATGATGATTATTTGTTTATTTCCAACAGGATAACCGACGAAACCGAAAAAAAGAATTGGCACCAAAAAATGTTTATAAAGGCGAGGAGAGCTTCAAGTAATTATGACAGGAGGGCGACCGATTTCTGTTTTGCACTTTTAGATAAAGAAAAAAATTATAAGAAGATGATTAACATTATAGATTCCTATACTCCGTATGAAATTATTTACAGGTATTTTGAACCAATGGTTCTTACAGATAAATCCTTGTTGTTGAAAGCCATTGTTGATAAATCAGAAAGCTATTCCTGGCGATTCACTAATTCAGAAAAAGACACTGCAAGTTTTCCTGCCCTACTTGAGGAACTTCTAAAACATTATCCTGCAGATTATCTGAAGAAAGTAATCACCCACGCCAGTCATTGAACTACCTTTTGGTTATCATCTTTGCAAATCCTGTGCAAATAAAAAAGGTCTCAAACAACACTGTCTGAAACCCTTTCTTGTATTGTGGGCCCACCAGGATTTGAACCTGGGACCCCCTGATTATGAGTCAGGTGCTCTAACCATCTGAGCTATAGGCCCGGCACGTTTGCTTTCGCAAAAATGGACTGCAAAAATAAAAGAATCCGGCTAAGTATCTGCTTTTATTTTGAAGTGGGATTTATGGGGTGAAATTAAAAAAACATTAGGGGATAAACCCCGAAATCAATTTAAAGAAATTGCTATGGAATTATACTCAATGGAAAATAAAGCGTTAGATATTATTAAAAATCTGCCAACTTTCAATTGGCAATCCTTTGAACGATATTTCTTGAGTAATCGTGCAGCAAATAATTCAATTAACGAAGCCTATAATATTTGCATTAAAGAACTAAGATTGGCCGGGAATCTTGGAACAGCAGAGTCATACGAATGTGCTCAACGAAGTTTGTTCAAATTTTCTATAAATGCCAAGTTTGGAGATGTTACCCCAGAGTTTTTGAAGGGGTATTGGTTAGAGCACCTGACTCATAATCAGGGGGTCCCAGGTTCAAATCCTGGTGGGCCCACAATACAAGAAAGGGTTTCAGCGAATTTAGTAGCTGGTAACTAAAGTTTCATCACTCAGTTTCATTTCTGGAAAACTAACCTTACACAGAAATAGTTAAAAAGCCCGGATAGGGCGAACTAAAAGGTTGTAGCCCTCTTTGGAGAAAGTGGTTTGGAAGCCATCGCCAAAGTTCACTGTCCAGGCGGTATTGGTGTCTTGCTCCGTTGAACTCCAATAGGCCTCTGTATAATCTAAACCACTGACCACGGAACGTTGTAAGAACAATAAATTTAACTCATATTCCGATGGCAAATACCAGTCACCGTATGTAGGCTCCCCAACTCCTGAACTTATAGAATAATTAGCACAAGCTTTCGCAGCAAAATTACCTGATTGATTATCTCCTATTTGTGTGGCAATAATCATAGTTGTATTCATAACTCCTGCATTTAAGCCGTCGCCTTTAGTGCCGGTTAATCTGTTTGTACCGTTAGACCATTTGATATAAGGCTGGTCGGCAAAAGCTGCTATCAAACCATGCTGTCCATTATCATATAAATAAAATATTGTGCCTCCACCGTAGGATTCACCAATGAAATGTTGTGAATTATGAATCGATACCCAGGATGGCCCATTATCATATTCAAGAGTGTTCGTAGTAGTATTAAAAATAATGAGTCCAATTGCAGCAACCGGAATTGCATTTCGTTGAGCTGTGGTCATGCGTGGTGGTAAAAACCCTTTATTATTAGAATTCAATTCTAAAATAGCTGAAGTGTCAGGTATAGCTGTCCCTATTCCGATGCGGCCATAACTATTAATACGCATGTATTCAGTAAATCCATTAGCATCTGTTGCAAACCTCAATGGATCCCCACCTTTCCAGATAATAAAGGGGTTGGGGTCATTAATCCGGCCTCCAAAAAAGCTAAGTTGATGGCTTGCATTAGAATTTCCAACAGATATGACTACACCATCATCGGGTGTACTTCCCCGAACGTCCAATTTTGAGCCAGGAGAAGTTGTGCCAATGCCTACATTTTGTGCCTGGGCTATACCAACCAATAATATTACACCAAGAAAGTAGATAATCTTTTTCATCGTAAAATAGTTTTAAGAAAGTTACATCATTTTTGTCGCCGGTGGAAAGCATTCATTGCCAGCTAAATACGCTTCAAAAAAGGCTGTTATTGAATGCTCCAAAAAGGAGTTCCAGTTCACTCATTAACGGAAAGGAGTTGATCAAACTGGCCATAGTAAAACACGAGCTTACGCTTTTAAAGAATATAATCAAGCACTTATGAAGGTTATCATTCATGAGTGCTTTTTTATTTGATTGTGCTTGCAAAAATAAAAATTCGACCCTATCTTCGAATTACTTTTCTTAAATAAGAATGGCTTTAAAATAATCTGATTAGTTAACTCTTAAAAACTTGCGGTATGAAAAAACTCTTCCTGTTGATTAGTGCATTTTCTTTCCTGGAAACCTACTCTCAAAATGTTGGAATTGGAAACCCGGCGCCTTCAGAAAAACTGGATGTAAATGGAAATATTAACGTTAGCGGTACCATTAAAGCCAATGGTGCAGCCGGACATAATGGCGATGTACTTATGAGTACCGGTGCCGGGATAACCTGGGGCAGTTTTTCTAATTACAAACATTCCGCAATATTCACATCTCCGGGGCCAGGCACCTGGATAGTTCCTGCTGGTATTACTGAAATTATGGTTGAGGGATGGGGTGCAGGTGCAGCAGGAACTACTCTTACCGGAGGTAGCAGTGGTGGTTACGCGCGAACAACCCTTACTGTAACCCCGGCAGCAACTGCCAATACGAACGTAGGTGCGGGTTCCTCTTCCTCGGCTTTTGTTACATCCGCAGGGGGAAATACCACCTTCTCCATTGGAGGAATTACAATGACCGCATTTGGAGCGGGCGGTTCCGACTGGAGTAATAATTCGTTAAATATAGGCTACCCAGGAGTTCCTGGTACATTTGTTATAGCCCCTTCCAATATCAATTTATTTGGGTTACCGGGCAGACTGGGTGGAGCAAACAATGTACTTTACCAGCAATACGCAGCAGGTTCATTTAGTGTGATTACTTATTATGGTACCGGAGGGCCTTCAGTGGGTTTGAGCACTACAGATGCCAATCCCGGGGATATGACTGAATACCATGGAGCAACCTTTATTACCGGCCATTATGTAAAAAATACTTTTACGCCTGGTGGTGGTGGTGGTGGAGGTACAGGCAGTGGTTACAGGGGCGGAGATGGAATGGTGGTAATTTGGTATAATTGAAAGATTAATTTTGCACCCTTATGCAAAATTTTAAAGCAGTCATTTTTGATCTCGGAGGCGTAATCCTCAATATCGATTATAATAAAACCAGCGAGGCATTTAAAAAAGCCGGTGTGTTGAATATAGATGAAATGTATTCACAGAAAACAGCTGACTTGCTTTTTCAAAACCTTGAAGTTGGTA
>JADGPY010000151.1 GCA_017882205.1 Chitinophagaceae bacterium | reverse complement strand
TTATATTTAAAGGTAAATTGCCTATACCTAATCTGGATCTTATGATAACAAACATTGTTGACCGGCTTGCTGACAGGATCAGGTGGGGGTATTTTACCGCGTTTTTACTTCTGCTAATTTCTTATATTCTTACATTTTATATTACTAAAAATCTGTTGTATGAAGCAGATCAGGTTAATCATACCAATAAGGTCATGAATAATTTGGATCTGCTGCAATCATCTATTACTGACGCAGAATCTTCCGTCAGGGGATATATGGTAGTGAAGGATGAAAATTTTCTTGACCTATTCAATAAAAGCCCGGCAAAGACTGATTCACTTTTTAACCAGGTCAAGATCCTTGTATCAGGGAATGATTTGGAGATGCAAGGGCTGGATACCTTGAAGCAACTAATTGCATCCAAATTTCAAACGTTGAATTCAGGTATTCAAATTTTTAGAAAGAATCATTTTGAACTTAATGATTCTATGTATGAAATGGGTCACCTGGGAAAGGTTTATATGGATAATATACGAAGAATAGCTTCTAAAATGCAGATGACTGAGAAGGACCTAATGACTCAAAGAGACAACCGGCTAAAATCATCGTCAAGTCTGATTATAGTAATCAATATTTTGTCATTAATTCTAGCAATATTATTGGCTTTTTATTCTGTTGTCACGTTTAATAAAGAGAACCTGGCAAAACAAAAGGCAGATTTGAATGCAGATGCATTCCGTAAACAACTTGAAATCCGGATTGCCGAACTTCATAAATTAAATAATGAATTGGTAGAATTGAAAAGTATTGAAAAGTTTGCTGCTACCGGAAGGATAGCAAGGACTATTGCACATGAGGTGAGAAATCCACTCACCAATATCAACCTTGCTGCAGAGCACCTGAAGTCAGAAATTTCTCCGAATAGTGAAACAGATCTTTTGATTGAGATGATCACAAGGAATGGAAATAGGATCAATCAACTTATCAGCGATCTTTTGAATTCAACAAAGGTATCTCAACTTGAGTTTGTGGAACATAACGTGAATGTTCTTCTTGATGAAAGCCTGCAACTGGCAAACGATCGCATAGAATTGAAGGGAGTAAAAGTGATGAAAGAATATGCCCCTGATGGATGCCCTGTATTGGCAGATGCTGATAAAATACAGATTGCTTTCCTTAATGTAATTGTAAATGCTATTGAGGCTATGCAACCGAATACCGGGATATTAAAAATTAAGACTCAGCATAAAAACGACGATTGCGTTGTAACCATATCAGACAATGGAAAGGGTATGACTAAAGAAGAACTTTCAAATTTATTTGAACCTTATTTTACAACAAAGGAAAATGGAACCGGGCTTGGATTAACAAATACACAGAATATTGTTTTGAGTCACAAAGCAAGTATTGTTGCTGAAAGTACTCCAGGCCAGGGAACTACTTTTACTATCAACTTCAGTAATTCATGAAGTTGATTGATGGAACTAAGTGTGTTATTTAACAATAGGCTTCCTTAACTTGAGATTTTTAAGATGGCGAAGGAGCCTGCCTTTCTTCATTCCTGAAATATCATCACCAAGAAGCAACCCCCAGGGTTTCAGATCATCCACCTGGTCACAAATGATTTTTAGCATTGCAATGGCGGGTACCGACAGAAATAATCCTGAAAGACCTGTTAATGCCCCACCGATTATTACACCAAGAATTGACATCAAGGCATTAATTCTTAGCTTGGAGGCTACTATTTTGGGCATCAATACATTTACATCAATAATGTGAATCCCATACATGATCACAATAACCCATATTACATCACTTGTATTGCTGGAGGTGGTGAGCGTTACCAATACGGTAAATAATGTAGCGGTAAACATTCCAATATAGGGAATGATATTTAGCACAGCTGCCATTACACCAAAAAACATTGCGTATTTTATGCCAAGCATCATCAGCCCAAATGAATTACATACAGCAACTACCGCCATCTCAATCATCAGGCCCACAATATAATTATGGATCATCGTCTTGGTTTCGCGGATCACATTGGATACCTTTTCTCCTTGATGAGGAGGAAATACCCCGTAAAAAAATCGTCTTACAAGATCACGGTAATAAAGGATGAGGAAGGTGTAGATCGGAAGCAATATTAATAACATTAGCGTTTCCGTAATAGAAAAGAAAGTACTACTGATATATCCTGTTCCTGAATCCTTTAATTTTTCAGCAGCATTGTTCAGATAAATATTCTGTTCACTGAAAGAAATATGAAAAGTGGCATTGATCCAATTTTGAACAGATATTAAATGATCCTCAAGGTGTTTTTTAATTGATGGAATGTCATCAACGAATTTTGCGATCTGACTTGATAAAAAATAAATGATGGAGGAAATCACCACAAGGGCAATGATTAGTGCGATCCCAATTGAAAGAGAACGGGAGAACCCTTTTGATTCAATAAAAGCAGCAATGGGTAGAAGTAAAACGGCGAGAAGAATGGCGAATGCAAAAGGAATGAGGATGCCTTGAGAAATATGTATAAAATAGCAAATAAAAAATATAACAAGGAATTTAAAACCAAGTTTCACATAGTAAGGTGAATTATTACTGATTGTCATATTACTACTTATTAAAAAGCCCTCATGCAGTTTGCATTGAGGGCTTCGAGAGACCTAAATTAGAAAGAAATATTCAGAATTTCTTATAAGTTTTCAATCCATTTTATTACTTCATCCTTTGTTTTACCAAGTTTTTGTTGCATCCGTCCAACAAATTCATCATCTTTTCCTTCATCATGTTTTAGGTCATCATCAGTAAGATCTGCATAGGCTTGTTTGATCTTGCCTTTGGTTTCATTCCACGAACCCTTCAATTTTAATTTCCAGCTTTCCATAATTATCATTTTGATACAACTGTATATAATAACTAAACAGGTTTTTTATTCAAGCTCGCCTGATTACTTTTAACAGGATAGCAATGATTGCTATAATAAGGAGTATATGGATAATACCGCCTGTATAGTAACCACCAAAAAAGCTGATCGCCCAGATGATCACAAGAATTACTGCAATAACATATAATAAGTTTCCCATTTCTAAATTTTTTTATGTGATTAATAAAATTGATACATGTATAATTCTATAAAAATTTTGCCAAAAAGGTTTTATCAATAGACTAAAGGATAAAGACTAAAAAATACTGATAAATAAGGGCTTGGGTGGGGAATTAAGTCTACATACTGAGTAAGATTAGCGCTCTGTCGAATGAAAATTGTTGATCAGGGTGTCTATAGTGCTGTTAATTGTTTCCCGGGTAAAAGGTTTGCCAATGAAAAAGTCAGCGCCCTCCTGCATGGCTTTTTCTTTATCAGCGTCTGTATCATGTGCAGTGATCATAACGATCCTTGTGAGGGGATGTTCCTTTTTTACCGAATGAATGAAATCAACACCGAAGCCATCTGGCAAATGATTATCAAGAAAAAGGATATTAGGTTTTTTTAGATCTAAGGCCTTATGAGCCTCATATAAGTTGGTAACATAAGCTGTTTGGAGATTTTTCTTCTTGAGAATTCCACTTAGAAGATAACAAATGTCAATTTCATCTTCTACAATCAATACATCTATATGTGATGGTTCTAAATTGTTTTCCACTACATTTCTATTATTCGAGCAAATAGGCAATTTATCTGCCAGTAAAGGAAATAGTAGGAATTTCTGATTTTATTTTTAATTTAAAACTTTAATTATTTGTATTAGTTACGAGGAAATATTAATTTAACTACTATATTTAATTTTCAGGGAGGCAATACATGAAAAAAAGGATAATTGGAGTTTTCTCTTATACTAAACAGGTGTTCTCTGAATTTAGCAAGGACAATATTTTAAAATACAGTGCTTCCTTAGCCTATTACACTGTTTTCTCCCTGGCGCCCTTATTAATCATTATTATATCAATATGTGGAGGATTATTTGGGCGCGAGGCGATCCAGGGGCATATCTATTCCCAGATCAAGGGACTAATCGGAAGCGAGGCTGCTATCCAGGTCCAGGAAACGATAAAAAACATTCATTATACCGGGCATAACTTTTTTGCCA
>JADGPY010000150.1 GCA_017882205.1 Chitinophagaceae bacterium | reverse complement strand
GCGAGACTTTTACTCATAAACTAATCATCTTTGAAACCTACTACAAAAGCACATCTCGGTTTATTAGGAACCAATCTTTTTTTTGCAATGAACCTTAGTGCTGTTAAGTATTTTACCACAAGAAATATTGCCGGGCCCTATGCTATCAACCTTATCAGGATCGGGGTGTGTGTATTTCTTTTCTGGTTATTCTTTTTATTTCAACAAGAAAAGATCAGGCTGGAAAAGAAGGATATTGGGAAATTTCTTTTATGTGCATTAACCGCATTGGCAGTAAACCAGATGCTTTTCATGAAAGGATTGTCTTATACTTATTCTATCCATGCATCCTTGTTGTTGCTTATCACCCCGATTCTTATTACTTTCAGTGCAGCATGGATTCTTAAAGAAAGAATTACCATCCTCAAGCTTGCAGGACTGTTTTTAGGAGTTGCAGGGGCAGTAATACTAATCACTTCACGTAGCAATGCTGGAAATGGAAGGGATATTCTTTGGGGTGATGTATTAGTGTTATTGAGTTCTGTAGCGTATACATTTTATTTCATCCTGGTTAAGCCACTAATGCATAAATATTCTTCTATGGATGTCATGCGTTGGGTGTTTACATTTGGCTTGTTCATGATCATACCAATGAGCTGGAATGAATTCACTGCTATTCCATGGAGGCAATTTAGCATGACTGAATATTTGTTGATGTTCATGATTACAGTACCCGGTACCTTTCTTGCTTATATTTTTAACGTGTATGGAATAAAGATGCTGAGTGCATCTATGGCTGGCACTTATATTTATTCTCAGCCAGTGTTTGCAGTCATTATTGCGGTCTTTTTCTTGAAGGAACCATTGGAACTATATAAGATCGCCGCTGCGGGTTTGATATTCGCAGGGGTATATCTTGCTAACAAAAAAACAAGTGATGGAAATTCCACAAGCCACAAATAAGGAACAATAGATTCCCTTTCCCATTTTCTTAATTCTGTCTGGTGAAGCGAAAAATATAATATGTTTAGCTTTTCTCTCTAAATTTGTAATCATGAAAACACTTCTATTAATACGTCATGGAAAGAGTAGCTGGGATTCAGTGTCATCCACCGATGCTGAGCGTCCATTGAGTAGTCGTGGTAAGCACGATGCACCAATGATGGCCAGGCGGCTGCTAAAGAATAAAGTTAACATAGATCTATTTGTTTCCAGCCCTGCGAAGAGAGCAAGAAAAACTGCTGAGTATTTTCTTGAAGAATATGCTCGTAAGGAAAAGGAATTAATTCTTGTTCCTGAATTGTATGAAGCATCTAATAAAAATTTCTCAAGTGTTGTTAGCTTATTAGATGATAAGATTGACGATGTGGCCGTCATTTCCCATAACCCCGGGATCACTGATTTTGCTAACCATCTAACAGAGGTGAAGATAGACAACATGCCAACCTGCTCTGTCTTTGCTGTTAAGAGTGATGTAAAAAACTGGAGTGAATTTATCGATGGGAAAAAGGACTTCTGGTTTTTTGAATATCCGAAGAAAGAGATGAATCCGTAGAGACGTAGCTTGCTTCGTCTCTACGTGGTTTAATACCCCCTCACATTCTTTCCAGCCATATAATTCATGAAGGCTTTGTTAACTACTCTATTACCACCGGGGGTTGGATAATTACCAGTGAAATACCAGTCTCCTAAATTGGTTGGACAACTTTCGTGGAGGTCTTCGATTGTTTGATAGATCACATCAACTTGTACAGAAATATCTTTTGCTGTAACCAACTGTGCGATCTTGGCTGATATCTGGTGTACTGTAAAAGGTTTATAGATCTGGCGGACAAGGTTTTCTTTATGTAACTGGTTGTTACGATTTAACTCTTCGCATTGCTGCAGAATTTCTTTTAATATGCAGGATTTTCCTGTTTCTTCCAGCAATTCCACAGCTGCTTTAAACGCAATGAAATCACCTAGTTTACTCATGTCTATACCATAACAATCAGGGTACCTGATCTGTGGCGCAGATGAAACAACAATTATTCGTTTAGGTTGAAGACGCGAAAGCATTCGTATAATACTTTCTTTCAGTGTAGTGCCACGCACAATAGAATCATCTATAACAACCAGTGTATCCAGATTTTTACGAACTGTGCCATACGTTATATCATACACGTGTTCCACCATTTCATTCCGGGAATTGTCTTCGGTAATGAAGGTGCGGAGTTTTACATCTTTGATGGCTATTTTTTCAATTCGAATTCTGCGATTAACCATTTCTGTTAGTTTCGCTTCATCATATTCATTTCTCCAGCTAAGTATTCGTTCGATCTTGATTTTATTAAGATAATCTTCTGCTCCTTTTATGAGCCCATAGAACGCTGTTTCAGCAGTATTGGGTATAAAAGAGAAGATGGTATTTTTCAGATCATGATCAATAGCATTTAATACGGCTTCGCTGAGGTGATGACCCAAAGCTATCCTTTCACGGTAGATTTTTTCATCGCTTCCGCGGGAAAAGTAGATGCGCTCAAAGCTACAGGCTTTTCGTTCCTTTGGTTCAAGGATCTGCTCTATGGAATAGTTCCCTTCTGAATCAACTACCAATGCATGTCCGGGCATTAATTCCTGAACTTCATTTTCAGCGACATTAAATGCAGTTCGAATGGCTGCACGCTCGCTGGCTGCTACTATCACATCATCGTTTATATAATAATAGCACGGGCGAATGCCATGCGCATCACGCATTATGAAACCATAACCGCTTCCGGTTATGCCACTAAAGGTAAACCCACCATCAAAGAGCTTAACTGCTTTTTTAAGGACTTTTACAATATCAAGATTTTCGGGATAAGCTTCATCGGCCTTTACAAGAAAGTGATGGATTACTTCCATCATTGCTCCCAGATCACTCTGCCGCTCAAGTTCATCCGGGTGATAGCTTACCAGCGAGAATAATTCTTCTTTATTTACAAGATTGAAATTGCCTGCAAGTGCAAGATTCCTTGCTGGTATGATATCACGTTTGATAAAAGGATGGCAGAATGCTACATTGTTCTTTCCCTGGGTTCCGTAGCGTAGATGACCGAGTAATAGTTCACCGAGAAAATTGATATGCCCCTTCATTAGCCCGGGATGATTTTTAATGTCTGGCTGTAATTTTTCTAAATCTTCTAACTCTTTGCCTATCTGAGAAAATATGTCGGCTATGGATTGATGTGCAGCGCTTCGAATTCTATGGAGGTATGGATAACCTGGTTCAGTATTTAATTTTACGGTTGCAATTCCTGCACCGTCCTGGCCACGATTATGCTGCTTTTCCATAAGCAGGTACAGCTTGTTAAGGCCATACATTACGGTTCCGTATTGTTGTAGGTAGTAAGAAAATGGTTTGCGCAACCGAATGAAGGCAAGGCCACACTCGTGTTTAATTTCGTCGCTCATTATGTGAAATGAGGCGCGAAGTTACTGAAAAATGGCGGTCGGGGCGCTCCCACCGTTAATGCCCTGCAGTAGTCCCAACCATCCACTTTTTCATTTCTTCGCAAGATTGGTATTCAGGAGAAATATCAATATAATAGGTAGGTATTTTTTGGTTGAACCACTTTTCAAGTGCACCATTCTTTTTTTCTTCGAGTGCCTCAACAGCGATTTTGTTATAATCATCTTTCAGATTTTGACGATGTGGCTCTGTCCTCGTAATTAATTCAACGATGCGAACGCCTTTTTTCCCTTTCTCATCCATATATTCTGTTGGTTGTGAGTATTGGCCAACCTTAAGATCTTTTAGCATAACCACAACATCTTTATCCAGTTCATCGATGGTAAGAAAGGTTCCACCATCCTTGCCTTGAATTCTTCCACCGGTAAATTTACTGGCCTCATCATCACTGTATTTAGCAACGGCCTCACCAAATTTCAAGTTACCAGCAATTAAGCTTGCCCGAACTGAATCAAGCTTATCCTTTGCATCTTTAACCTCGATAGAAGATACTTGTGGGATCTTAAGAATGTGCCGGATGGTGGCATCATCACCAGAGCGACTAACCATTTGTATGATATGGTACCCAAACTTAGTTTTGAATACAGTAGATACCTGTCCTTCCTTTAAGCTAAATGCCTTAGAAAGGAAGATGGCATCCCATTGTTTTTCATTTTTATTGATATCGTATTTACCTCCGGATTCTTTACTTCCGGGGTCATCCGTGTATAATGAGGCGAGTGTTTCAAACTTTTTAGAGCCACTTTCCACCTGTGCTTTGAATTCTTTCAATTGATCAATGGCATAGGTCTCCAATTCCCTGCTTGGCTTAGGATAAATGACCACCTGTCCTATCTCCACTTCAGATTGATAAAAAGGTAAGCTGTCCTTAGGGATTTTATCAAAATAGACTCTTACTTCAGAAGGGGTGATTCTGATATCGTCAACAATTTTATTGCGCATGCTTTGTGCAAGCTTTTGCTCGCGGAAGTTTTGCCTCATATCCTCTTTCAACTGGTATACAGTTTTGCCAGCCACCTGTTCTAAAACTTCTTTTGATCCATATTGTTGAACAAAATAGCGAATCTTATTATCGATTTCAGCATCGATCTCATCATCTGAAATAGGAAGAGAATCCTTCTCAGCCTGCACCACAAGGGCTTTGATTCCCAGGGCTTGTTCTAATAAAAGGCAGTTTCCATTATCCGGGACTGCTATGCCCTGGCGCTGCATATCTGCCACGCTGTTATCGATCTCACTCTTCAATACGATCTTGTCTCCAACAGTAGCAATGATCTTATCTGCCAGCACTTTTTTTTGCTGAGCCAAACTCAGTAAGGATGCCATTGCGCAAATAGCAGTGAATAGAAATTTCTTCATATCAGTAAAAATAAACAGGTTTGGAGTAGGAACGGGTGTGGGATGGGTATTTAACAAATTCTTAGTTCTATTAGAACTAGAGCGTCCTCTTCACCTCAACTTCTTCGAACGCCTCTATCATATCACCAGTCTTGATATCGTTATAGTTCTTAATGCTCAAACCGCATTCCATATTATTGACAACCTCTTTCGCATCGTCCTTGAACCTTTTCAGGGATCCTAATTCACCTGTGTGAATGATGATACCATCACGAACCAGTCGTATGCGGTTGTTACGGGCAATTTTTCCTTCAATTACCATACAACCAGCAATGGTTGCTTTATCAAACTTGTATGTTTCTTTTATTTCTGCAATGCCCAGCACTTTCTCCTGTATCTTAGGTTCCAGCATTCCTTCCATTGCACTCTTCACCTCATCGATCGCATCATAAATAATGGAGTATGTCTTGATCTCCACACCTTCGTGCTCTGCAAGTTTCGATGCAGATAATGCCGGACGCACGTTGAATCCTATTACCACAGCATCCGAAGCTGTTGCAAGCAATACATCACTTTCTGTGATTTGCCCTACTCCTTTATGTACAACACTAACGGCAATTTCCTCAGTACTCAATTTCTGTAATGAATCACTCAATGCTTCTACAGAGCCGTCCACGTCTGCACGAATAATCAGGTTCAACTGCTTGAAGTTTCCTAATGCAAGACGGCGACCGATCTCATCAAGGGTAATGTGTTTCTTGGCACGAATACCCTGCTCGCGAAGGATCTGCGCACGACGGTTGGCAGTTTCTTTAGCTTCCGATTCATCCTCATATACCTTAAATGTTTCACCTGCTTGTGGTGCACCATTCAATCCTAATATTAATACTGGTGTTGACGGTGGTGCTATTTCAGTCCTTTGATTACGTTCATTGAACATCGCTTTCACACGTCCATAATTCTGACCGGATACCAGTAGATCGCCCTGCCTCAATGTTCCATTCTGAACAAGGATGGTGGCAACATAACCACGGCCCTTATCAAGTGAAGCCTCGATAACTGTTCCGTTTGCAGGCCTGGAAGGATTTGCTTTTAGCTCCAGCAATTCTGCTTCCAGCAATATTTTATCCATCAGCTCTTGCACGTTTATTCCTTTCTTGGCACTGATCTCCTGGCTTTGGTATTTGCCACCCCAGTCTTCTACCAACAAATTCATTCCGGAAAGCTGTTCTTTTATTTTTTCAGGATTAGCCCCTTCTTTATCAATCTTATTTAACGCAAATATCATTGGTACATTCGCTGCCTGGGCATGCGAAATGGCCTCTTTTGTTTGCGGCATCACTGCATCATCTGCAGCGATCACGATCACTGCAATATCTGTCACCTTAGCACCACGGGCACGCATAGCCGTAAATGCTTCGTGACCTGGCGTATCAAGGAATGTGATGGCCCGTCCGTCTTTCAGCATTACTTCGTATGCACCAATATGCTGGGTAATCCCACCTGCTTCACCCGCGATCACATTTGCATGACGGATGTAATCCAATAATGATGTCTTACCATGATCTACGTGACCCATGATCGTAACGATCGGAGGACGTTGTTTCTGATCTTCGGGTAGATCTTCAATTTCTTCTTCAGCAAGATCGGCTTCATCATCAATCCCGATGAATTCAACTTCATATCCAAACTCGCCAGCAACCAGTTCGATAATGTCTGCTTCTAAGCGCTGGTTAATAGACACCATGATACCAAGGCTCATACATTTGCTGATCACATCTGCAAAGCTTACATCCATTAGATTCGCAAACTCACTTACAGAAATAAATTCTGTTAGCTGGAGTTTATTGTCAGTAGTGGGTTCTCCACTATGCAATTCAGCAGCCTCATCACGCTTAGCTTTACGGTATTTCGCCTTAAGGCTTTTACCCCGACCACCGGAACCAGCAAGCTTGGCTTGTGTTTCCCGTATCTTATCCTGTATTTCTTTTTGATCAATTTCTTTATCCTCGCGGCGGGCAACAACAGGAGCATTCCTGTTGAACCTTCCAGCCTGTCCTGTTCCCTGAGGACGATTGTGGTAAGGGCTTGGCGGTCGTTGTCCCGGAGTACCTACATTCGGACCTCTTTGGAAACCTCCTGGTTGATTGCCAACCTGCTTTTTGTCAACAGGGATTCGCTTCCTCTTTCTTTTTTCATCATTATTCCTGGGACGTGTATCATTGTTAACAGGTAATTCTATCTTACCCATGATCTTCGGTCCTTCAAGTTTATGTGCCTTAATATTTTCTATAATGGGAGGAGTTTCTTTAACTGCTTCTGGTACAACAGGAGGAGGTGTAGGAGGAGCTTGCGTTACGGGCTCTTCTTTCTTCTTTGATTTTTTTGGAGCTTCTTCTTTGGTTTTAGCCTCTACTTTGGTTTTGGCCTCTTTCTTCTTATCGTCTTTCTTTGGCCTTGTAGAAGAGTCAATCGCAGCCAGGTCGATTTTATCAACAATCTTAGGACCCTCTACTTCAGGAACTTCTATCTTGGTGATCTTTGGAGTTTCAGGTTCAGGGATTACTGCTGGTTCTTCTTTCTTCTGTTCTTTCACTTCTTCTTTCAGGGCTTCAACTGGCACAATAAGAGGTGCATGAACTGGTTCATGAACAGGAGGCACTGGCACTTCTTTTACCCTGGCTGCTTCTTTTTTCTTTATAGAGATATCTTCTTCGTCTCTTTTTTTCTTAGATTCTGCAGTAGCATTTTTAGGAAGATCAATCTGCTCAGCTTTTTGCTTAGCAACCTTATCCTGCTGAAATTCCAACTGCAACACACGATACATATCATCCGTAATCTTGGAAGTTGGCTTCAGGTCGTCATGGCTAAAACCTTTGGACGTAAGGAAGTCTATCAAGGTATCTTTACCTATGTTAAACTCCTTTGCTGCGGCCATTAACCGTGGTGTATTTACTTCTGGCATACTATCTATTAATACTAACTATTATTCTTTATCAAACTCCGCTTTCAATACATTCCTTACTTCTAAAATGGTTTCTTTTTCAAGGTCTGTTCTGCGCTCCAGTTCTTCATCAGTAAGAGCCAATACACTTCTTGCGGTATCGCAACCTACTCTTTTTAATTCATCAATAATCCAGGCTTCTATTTCATCGCTGAATTCATCCAGGTCGATATCATATTCTTCAACTTCTCCTTCGTTATCGCGGAATACATCTATCTCAAGGCCGGTAAGTTCGCAGGCGAGTTTAATATTTACTCCCCTACGTCCAATAGCCAAAGAAACCTGGTCTGGTTTCAAAAACACATTCGCGTGCCTGGTCTCCAGGTCCACATCCATGCTGGTGATCTTTGCCGGAGTTAGCGAACGCTGGATCAGCAATTGAATATTGTTGGTCCAGTTGATCACATCGATATTTTCATTCTTCAACTCGCGTACAATGCCATGGATACGGCTGCCTTTCATACCAACGCAAGCTCCTACCGGATCAATACGGTCGTCGAAACTTTCCACTGCCACCTTTGCTCTTTCTCCCGGGTCGCGAACTATTTTCCTGATCACTATTAGTCCATCAAATATCTCGGGAACTTCAATTTCCAGCAATTTAGCAAGAAAAGTAGTAGCAGTACGTGATACTATGATAACGGCCTGGCTATTTTTTAATTCTACTTTCTTAACAACCGCACGGATGCTCTCACCTTTTTTGAAATAGTCGGATGGTATTTGCTCTGATTTTGGGAGGATCATTTCATTTCCTTCCTCATCAAGCAAGAGGATCTCTTTTTTCCACACCTGGTAAACTTCCCCATTTACGATCTCACCTACTCTGTCCTCGTATTTTTTAATCAGGATATTCTTTTTAAGGTCGTTGATCCGGCTGGCAAGGGTTTGTTTGCCTGCGAGTATTGCCCTGCGGCCAAACTCTTTCTGAATATCAACTTCTTCATATAATTCTTCGCCAACCTGGTAATCCGGCTCGATCTTGATAGCATCTTTATATTCAATCTCGGTTAGAGTATTATAAATATCATCGTCGTCTACAATGGTGCGGCGCCTGAAGATCTCCAGATCACCTTTCTGGTCATTTACAATGACGTCAAAGTTTTCATCAGAGCCATATTTTTTGCGGATGAGCGTTTTGAACACATCTTCCATCACCTTCATGAGTGTAGGACGGTCAATGTTTTCAGCTTCTTTGAATTCCTGGAAGGATTCAATCAAATTGATACTTGCCATATAATTTAAAAAGTTACCAGCACTTTCGTGTGCTTAATTTGATTCAATAAAATACTATTTGTTTTAATGATCTTGTTTTTTCCTTTGCCTTCAGGCTCCCCGATGCTGATGTCATCTTCTGTGACTGCTGTTAATTTACCGGTCCTTTGAGTATCATCAGCAAGGGTCACTTCAACTGTACGGCCGATATTTTTCTTGTACTGGCGATGCAATTTAAGTGGCTCATCTACACCGGGAGAAGAAACTTCAATAGCAAAATCCCCGTTTGGGAAGAGGCCGGATTCTTCCAGGTGTTTATATAAGGCCCTGTTCACTTTAATGCACTTATCAATCGTCACCCCGCTATCGGCATCCAGGAAAACCCTGATGTTATTACCCGGAAGGATCTTCACTTCCACCAGGAAAGCATCCGTGTCTACCAGTTGTTCATTAACAAACCCCGTTATATTATTAAGTGCCTCTGTCTTCATTTGTCCGTCTCTGTGTCTCTGTGGTTAAACCCACACTTCCGGGAAAAGAACAAGGGAACGAAGCCGTTCCCTTGCATTGATTCATTTTCCTTTTGCAAATATAAAGCAAAAGGCTGTTACGTTCCAAATTATAGTTAAAAAATCAATTAGGGGCTTTGCTAAAAATTAATATAATATTTTTGCATCATGGGCATCTTTCGTTTAGCAGGAGAACTTTTCCTGATATACATATTGTACAAGCTGATATTTGAATTCATCATACCTATATTCAATGCAACTAAAACTGTAAAAAAGCAGTTTAACGATATACATGTAAAGATGCAGGATCAGGCGAACAAAATGAACCAGCAGCAGACCCAGGGTCCTGCTCCGAGCGCAAAAACCACCACTACATCCACTCCCAAGGCTGGGGATTATATTGAGTACGAGGAAGTTAAGTGAGAAAATAGAAGATCTTCTACCTTCATCTCCGCCGTTAAAAAGATCGTTTGCAGCCCCGCGAGCTTCGCCCCTTCAATATTCTGATAAGAATCGTCAATAAACACACATTCTTCGGCCTTAAGATTATTTTTTTCTATTACATATTGATAAGCTGCAGCATCCGGCTTGCGGAACCCAATCTGGTGTGAGTAGTACAACGAATCAAATAACTCTTCGAAAGCATCATTTCCTATAGTCTCTTCATAGATCTTATAAAATTGCCGCAGGTGAATGCTATTGGTATTACTAAGCAGGTAGGTCTTGTATTTTGGGCGTAAGGTTTTAATAAATTCCAGGGTCTCCTTTCTAAAATCCAG
>JADGPY010000149.1 GCA_017882205.1 Chitinophagaceae bacterium | reverse complement strand
TACTTGGTTCGATAAATGGCCTAAATGGAGCTATAGCGGATACAAAAGTAGGTATAGGGATTACTACACCCTCTTCTTTATTTTCAGTGGCCGATAACTTTATGGTAAATAGCACTGGTGAAATAGAATATAGCAACCCGGCAAAAAATATGATGTACATGTTCCAGAACGGAACCAGCAATGCCGACAGGATGGTGATCGCTCATAGTCCTTCATATACAAATTATGGCCTCCAATACCAGGATGCCACAGACCAGTTTAATTTTTTGGGAAACGGCAATCAGGTTATGACTATTGGATTAGGTAACCGTTATATCGGGATAAACCGTAATGCTGTAGCAGGATCAAGTACAGGAACATTACAAGTACAAAATGTTGGAACCTCTGATGATATTTTTGGTCTTTATAATAATGTAGGCAATCACTGGACATTTTATTTATCAGCAGGTGGAACATCTGATCTTTATATGTATTATAATGGTGTCCCTAAAGGTTCATGGAGTAATGTTAATGGTGTATATACTGCATCTTCAGATATTCGTTTAAAAAAGGATATCAATGAATTACCTGGCGCGTTAAACGGGATCAATCAACTAAAAACCTATAGCTTCAGGTATAAAGATAACCAGAGCGATGATCCACTTACTATTGGCTTTATGGCACAGGACGTGCAAAAATATTTTCCTGATGCTGTAAGAGAAATGACAATGAAAGATGGATCAAAATATTTGGGTGTGCAGTACCAGTACTTTAGCGCTTATACAGTTAAAGCCATACAGGAGCAACAACAGATCATCAACAATCAACAAAAAACAATTGATGATTTATTAAAAAGAGTAGAAAAACTTGAACATAAATAAGCAACAGTTTCATGAACCATTATTAAAAGTAAAAATGAAAATAAAATGAAAAAATATTTCAGAATATTCATAGCAATAGTCTACATATTGGTTTTATCCTTAACGGTAAGGGCACAAAAAGTTTCTCCAAAGCCTGTAGCGGCGGGGGAGCAAGCGGTGCAAGTGGCAGCCGTTAACGAAATTCCGAAAATAAGTGGTACTGATAGTAAGAATGCCAAATCTGTACAATCAGCTAAACCTGTTTTGCCTTTGGGGGAAGTTATCACAGGAGATCAAAATTCAACAAATGCTGAGACTAAACCCGCAGAACAACTTATACCGGCAAAGCCAGTTGAAGGATTGAAAGTAAGTCCACCGCCAATAAATATGGATCGTCCAAAACTATCTACCATTCAGCCACCAAAACCAATAATTCAGCAGCAAAATGCAGAGTTAAAATAGTGGTAGTTATTAGTTAATTAATCTTAAATTTCACTTTTACATCAAAGTGAGTTTATCATGTTAATTAAAATAAAATTGCTGTTTTTTGTCTGTATGTTTTTTAGCCTGTTGGAGGATGCAACAGCACAATCCTTAGGTATAAATACCGATGGTAGTACTGCCAACCCCAGCTCGATACTCGATGTAAAAAGTACTGATAAAGGGGTATTGGTTCCACGGATGAGCAAAGCTCAGAAATATGCCATCGTTTCGCCGGCTACCGGGTTGCTGGTTTTTCAGGATACACCGGATAGTACAGGGTTTCATTATTTTGATGGAACCAAATGGATATGGCTTGCGGATAGTGGCAATGCTGATAGTACCTCATGGAAAATAACCGGCAACAACAATATTAAGTCTACCAATTTTATTGGCACGCTCAACGATAGTGCGCTGCGATTCCGAATCCACAATATCAGTTCGGGCATAGTTGATTCTATTTCTCAAAATACGTCCCTTGGATACAGAACAATGTATTTAACAACCGGAATTGGAAACACTGCATTTGGTTACCAGTCGCTTGCCAGTGATACCTCAGGCCAATTTAATACTTCTGTTGGAACCTATTCTTTGAATTCAAATTCAAAAGGGCAGGCTAATACTGCAGTAGGAGCCTCTGCACTGGCTTCTGCCACTACGGGTAATTTTAATACAGCTGTGGGGCAGGCTGCATTATACTTTCATTTTAAAAATGATGGCAATACTGCAATAGGTTCTAATGCCTTGCAGAATGATACTACAGGGTTTAACAATACTGCCATTGGTTTAAATGCTTTGTTATCAAATACAAACGGCACTTATAATACAGGGGTAGGTCGTGAAAGCCTGAAGAATCATAGCAACAATAATAATAATACCGCTATAGGATCGCTTTCTTTATTTAATGATATTACCGGAACAGAAAATAGTGTTTTGGGATATAATGCATTAGCACTGAACACTACAGGTAATTACAACTCTGCCCTTGGTGCATACACAAATGTGGCATCAAATAACCTGACCAATGCCACGGCAATTGGTTACAGAGCTATGGTTGGACAAAGCAACTCTCTTGTACTGGGCAGCATCAATGGAATAAATACCTCTTTAGTTGATACCAAAGTGGGTATAGGAACCACCACACCTACGGCAATACTTGATGTAAATGGCAATTTCAAATTGGGCAAAACCGGCACGATCACAACAGAATTAATAAAGGTTACCATAAATATAGATGTGGCAGCCATTGCTCCCGGCACAAGCAGCATCGAAACTTTTGGAGTTGCCAATGCACAAACAGGAAGCAGTGTCAGTATATCTCCCGACCTTGCATTAGCGGATGGACTGCTGATCGCCTATGCCAGGGTAAGCGCGGCAAATACTGTAGAAGTAAAATTCACAAATACCTCTTCGGCTATCATAAATCCTCCGGCATTGAATTACAACATAACAGTTATCAGGTAACATGCTGCGGATGGGGCGATGAGGTGGTTGCTGGGGGCTCCAGCGCCATCAACCGCCGGCGCCTGATCGCTAAAAAAAACTCATCAAATGTTTCGATACCTTTTTTTGTTTTGTTTATTGATGGCATTTATTTCCCCCCTCTCTGCCCAGCCCACCCCCGTCCAAACAATTAAAGGAACAGTTATCGATCGCTCAATCAAAACACCCCTCGCCAGCGCTACTATTGAACTCCAGGGCAAAGAACCCAAAGCCACCATGACCAATGAATCCGGGAATTTCAGGTTAGAAAAAATTCCCGTTGGAAGACAATCCATCAGCATCAGTTTAATAGGTTATAAGACAGTTACACTCAGCAATCTTTCGGTGGAATCAGGCAAAGAACTTGTTCTTATTGTTGAAATGGAAGACCAGGTAACTGTGGGCAAAGAGATTGTCATGCAAAGCAAGACCAACAAGAGCATGCCACTGAATGAACTTGCCATGGTGAGTGCAAGGATGTTAAGCGTAGAGGAGACAAGGCGTTTTGCTGCAGGATTGAATGATCCCTCACGAATTGCAACTGCATTTGCCGGAGTGGCAGGAAATGGCGACGGCAATTCACTCATCATAAGAGGCAATGCTCCCAACGGTCTTTTGTGGAGGATGGAGGGCGTGGACATTCCCAATCCGAATCATTTTTCCAGGGTGGGCACATCGGGAGGTGGAATATCTATTCTAAGCGCCCAATTGCTTGCGAATTCTGATTTTATAATAGGTGCTTTTCCTGCCGAATACGGGAATGCACTCTCCGGTGTATTTGATATCAAACTTAGAGAGGGGAACAAGGACAAACGTGAGCATACGTTTTCAATAAGCACAATCGGAATAGATGCCGCAACCGAAGGGTATTTCAAAAAAGGTTATGGTGGATCTTATCTAGTCAACTACAGGTATGGATTTCTAAGCCTTATGCAAAAACTGGGATTAAATATTGGTGATGCCCCTACATCTTTCCAGGATCTTTCATTCAATATTCATTTGCCTACAAAAAAGTTTGGAAATTTTTCTGTCTTTGGATTCGGAGGACTCAGTCAGCAGAAAAGTGATGCTGTAAGTGATTCCATCGTATGGACCAACGACCCTTCGAAAAGAAGCGGTTGGCTTGACCTCAGCAATACCGGAGCGGTTGGGATCACACATAATATTATGTTGTCTAAAAAGACCCTTCTTAGAACTATCTATAGTATTAATACCTACAACTACAGAGAAGAGGATAACAGGTTTGACAGGTTCAACGGGCCGCTGATTATCAGCAGGAAAAATCAATTCCAGGAGCATGACGCCGTGTTATCTACAGTAGCAACCCATAAATTCAGCAAGCATCACCTGGTCAGGTTGGGTATATATACCACTGGCAAAGTTTTCAATCTTCTACAGCGGGAGGCGGTGAGTAATGTGTTACGTGATAAAGTAAACACCGATGGCAATACAAGGCTCACTAATTTTTTTGCCGAGTGGAAGTGCGATCCGGCAAGCATGCTCAGTTTCCAGGTAGGTTTGCATGGACAGTATTTCTCACTCAACCATTCTTCAGTGTATGAGCCCCGGATGGGTGTTAGATACATGACCGGCAAGAATCAATACCTTTCGCTTGGCTTTGGTTTGCATTCAGAGATCCAGCCACTTGGTAATTATTTTGCCAGGATCAGGGTTGGAAATGATACAATACAACCGAATAAGGATCTTGGTTTCACCAAATCCAGCCACTATGTTTTGGGGTATTCCGTTCAACTATCACCCAATTGGAATCTAAAGACGGAGATTTATTATCAATGGCTATACAATATACCGGTAACAGCCGGAAGCCCTACCAGTTTTAGTGTTCTTAATCTTGATGAGAATTATGCTATTGTACCCCTTAATAACAGCGGTAAGGGAAAAAATTACGGAATGGAGATCACCCTCCAAAGATGGTGGAATGATCGGTTCTATCTTCTGAGTACATTCAGTTTATACCAATCAACTTATCTGCCCTCTGATAATGTTTGGCGTAATACCCAGTACAATTCGAACTCGGCATGGACATTTCTAATGGGTAAGGAATGGGCTTTAAGAGGTAAGAGGGCCTCCTCTCTTGGCGTGGATATTAAGATGGTTCATAACGGAGGAGTAAGGGTAACACCAATCAATCTTGCTCGATCTATTGTTCAGCGAAGTACAGTACTTGACAATTCCAGGATATATGGTGAGAAACTGAGTCCATTTTTTCGTATCGATTTGCAGGCTGAATGGAAGTTACAATTTATAAAGAAGACCGGCAGTTTCATCCTTGGAGTGCAGAATCTCACCAATAGGAAAAATCCTGTGAGCCAGACTTATAATCCTGCCCTTGGTCAGATTCAATATGCTTATCTCTTGAGATTGATACCCGTGCTCGGATACAAGGTTGATCTTTAGCAACCAGCAAGCGCGAGCCCCCCGACCGCCCCCTTCTTCTTAAATGTAATAATGTAATAATCTCCAATTAACCTCCACGGCCATTTATTTTTATATTTCTCTTCCTTCCTTTTCAACCAGGAATATAGCTTGCTATGCTTTTCAGCAAAATGTTGCATGTATGATGGTGGAACCAGGGTGCATAATCCTTCGAGGCTTAACAATTCAAATGATCCCATATACCTGCATACCGTAGACGCAGAATAATAAGAACAAGTAAAATATTTGCCATCAATATTTGCGGTTCTTCCCCTACCAGAAAATAGCCTCCGTGTTGCCGTCCTGAATTTCCCTCTAAATAATAATAATGTTTCCCACAAACAAAAACCTGGCATTATTACAAGAGTTACGCAACCACCGGGTTTTAGCAGACCTTCAAAAGATGAAAGCACTTGCTCCAGATGTTCTGTACAGTTCAAACCCGCGAAGTTTGAAAAGATATAATCATAGGGCCCTTTATTTTGAAGTGATTTCAGATCAGTAAATGAACATAATTCATAAGAAATTTTATTATCCAAATGATGCATGGCAATCTTTTCTCTTGCCACTTTTTGCATTCCTTCGGAGATATCTGTTGCATGAATAGTATGCCCATGTCGGGCAAAATAACTAGCATCTTCACCTGTGCCTGAATTTAGTTCAAGTATCAAACTTCCAGGTTGCAGGTAGCGTTCGACATGGTTTCTAACTCGTTCTCTTTTGTATTGGATAATCGGATTGTCTTGATACAATTCATCGAAGACGGGGGCCTGTGAACTAAATGCAATGGCTGCATCCTGTTCATTTATATTACTTTGCTGCGCATTCATATCGTCCTTTCAAGTTTGTTGAGTTTCACTTTATCAACAAATGTTGCAGGTATATAATAAAGTGCAGATAAAGCTTTTCGAAGAATGCTGATGCGAAGGGTTAATGGATGTGTTAGCAAATTTTTAATATTTTCGAAAGCAATGTGCTTACGATAACTTTTATGTACATATCGATGCAACTGTTTATAAAATGCAGGTTGGTAAGTATTTCTGAACATTAGCGCCATCTCATCTGAATCTGTCCAATTGGTTTTCTGCTGCATTTGCGCTTTTACCTTTTCGTAAAAAGATGTTCCGGGAAGTGGGTATGAAACAGAGATTCCAATTTCATGTGGCAGCAACTTATTGATCATTTTTATCGTCATCCTGATATCATCTTTGTTTTCACCCAGGTACCCAAACTGGATAAAAAAGGATGGTTTTATGTTATATTTTTTTAGTAAGAAAGTAGCATTGCTTATCTGTTCAACAGTGGTGCCTTTGTCCATTGCATCAAGAATCTTTTGAGATCCGCTTTCTGCACCTATCCAGGCATTCTCACATCCTGCCTGGGATAATGCGCTGACTAATCCTTCTTCCTGCAACAAGTCTGCACGTGCCTGTATCTTGAATTTGATTGATAAGTTCTCACTTTTCAGGATAGTTGCAAATTCCTTTACCCATCCGGGTTTTAATCCAAAGATGTCATCACAGAACCAAATGTGATCAAATTCATACTTAGACTTTAATAATAATAGTTCTTCCACAACTTTACGTGGAGATCGTACATTGTATCTATTCCCATAGATTGGCTTTGCACACCAGTTACACTTAAAGGGACAGCCCCGGGTAGTAGCCATGTTCATTGAAAAAAAACCAGCATTTTTTAACCATGAACGTCTATATGGGTTCATGTCTATCAAGTCATAGGCGGGGAATGGCAGAGAATCCAGGTCTTTTAATACAGGTCTCTTTTGAGTTTTAATGATGGCATTGTCTTTTTTGAATGCGATGCCTTGAATTAAAGCCTTATCAAGTTCCGGGACATTTAGTGAATCAATCAATTCAGCAATAGTGAGTTCACCTTCTCCAATCAAGATAAAATCTGCTCCTTTATTCAAATATTCTTCATAATGATCGGTGGAATCCGAACCTGATATGATCACTGTACAATTCCTGGCTTTAGCCATTTTGATCATTTTGAACGCTGCCTCACGCATATTGGTAAGACACATCTTGGTGAGGTAATTAAAACCATCGTCATACATTACAAATACATCCGGTTGCTTATTCTCCAATGTTGAGATTACTTCATTTGGATCAGTTGCAAACATTACATCAAATACTGAAACATTATATCCCTTTTCTCTCATTAACGCTGCTGCATATAATGTTCCCAATGGTGCATAGGGTTGCCCTAGTGACCATTGCTTGGGGTCGAAGCGTAAAAAATAGGAGTGTGTAAAAAGAATATTATTCATTACCTCGTTATGGATTATTTCGTGGTTGAAGGTTTAAATAGCAAACACATTTCATGCAGGTGATATTTGTTTTCATATCAAGTGATCTTCTGAATTCTAGTGCCCTGGGGCCATTCAAAATATCATGTAAAGAATGTTCCCGAATGTTGCCTATGGCTTCATGAAAAAAACAAGGCCGCACTGTTCCGTCTGGTTCTACCACTGTGGATACCCATGGAGCATTACATCTCTTAAATGGAAAATCATTCAATCCTTCCAGCGCACTATAATACGCATAGATCTTGCGGATTTTATCAGGCGATTCAGCAATGTAGCGATGGGCAAATTCAAGACTATAATTTTCAATTAGACCTTCGATTACACTATTTAAAGCCGGCAATTCATCTTTTGGAATCCGAACTTCATCCTGTCTTCCCTCATTCCATGGAATTTCACGGTTGAATGCCTGGCTACTAACATCTGCGGGTAAAAAACTTATTTGATCCAATCCGATATCTTTTGCACTTTCAATGATCTGTGGCCAGATATGATAATTCATTTTATGGATCACCGTCCGTCCTGTGATCTTAAATTGCGGATGTTGTGATTTAATATATTGAACACCCTCTTTCAGTTTTGCATATGCTCCTGGTATATTTCTTACCTGGTTATGAATGGTTTCATCTCCATCAAGGGAAATAATAATATCAGAAACTGAATGAACCAATTCATCAGCGTGCTTACGAAGAGTAAGTCCGGTTGTGAGCAGGGTTATTTTAATTTTTTCTTTTTGTAGAATATTGCACAAAGAGAAGAAATCGGAATGAAGTAAAGCCTCACCTCCTGATAATACAACCTGCCTGGTACCTAATTTTTCCAGTGAGACTAATATGACTTCAAAATCTTTTTTAGTCAGTTGCTTCGTATTTTTATTTCCTTTCCAGATATCACACATCACACAACGGCAATTGCATGAGCTGTGTGGCATGAGTATAACTATAGGCAGGCTGGATATCCTGTCAGTTTGTAACGACCGGTAGCGCTTGTATGTATTAATTAATGATTGTGTTAGCATCTGGGTGTAATAAAGATCCATGGAAAAAGATCTTTTTTGGGTAACAATTTATTCTTTAAACTCCCGGGATCATATAACAATTTGTAATTGTATCCTTCAAGGTCTTCAAATGTATGGTGAAAATAGTATTTAGTCATATTTGGAAATCCAAGGTCATGATAATATTTCTTAGTCCTGGCTATTGCATCAGTATTGTCACTATAAAAATAGGTGTCTAAAATATGTATCTCACCTGCTTGTTTAAGCATTGACATAGCCACATTAAGTACTGACGATATATTATTGAAGTATTGAAAAGAAGCTGCAAATATTATGCAATCAAATTTCTTTCCTTGCTTCTGCAAACTATAGATATCGGTAAGCATGAAAGTAAGATTTTGATGATCCTTGAATACAAGCTGTGCCTGTTGAATCTCTACATGGTTGATATCAATACCTATAACTTCAGTAGCAATTCTTTCTGAGATTTTAGCTGAAAGCCATCCATTGCCACACCCAACTTCAAGGATATTTAAAGGCTGGTTTTTTTTCGCAAGATATCGGATGAGCCTTTCGCTTGATCTTTTCCTTATTTGCCATTCATTATAATGAATATGGCTTGTTGGTATTGATGGTAAGTTAACCACCTGTTCGTTAGAATACAACCTGGATTCTTTATCTCTCACAGCCAGGTATAACTCTTCGAACTCCTCAGCGTTCATAAAACGGGATTGAATGGAATACACAGTATTTGCTGTTGGTTGTTCCATATATTAAAAACCTTGAATTTCTGGTTGCCTGTATTTCCACATACGGTGAAGCAGTTTTATTTCATAGGGATACTTGTACATGTTAATATTATATCTTAAACCGGCAATCATATGTATTGCCTTTCTTTTGAAGGTATTAAGCCTGATATCAGTTACAGTGGGGTAGTAGCCATTCAATACTGTCTCGAAATTTCGGATCTTATCAATCATCTTAGGGGTAAGCCATGGAGTAAGCGGATTTTTTCTCAGGTCAAAATTTTCCCATTGTGGGGATATCCATTCTTCTAGCTTTTGAGGAAATTTAAATCCCTGTTCGAGAGCCTGGTTATATAATTCCGACCCTTCTGTTGGTACAGGGCTGTATGTATAAAGAACAATCTCTGTTTTAGGATTAATTTGTTTTATTTTCTTTATAAAGGATATATCAAAATCAATCTGCTGTTCTACTTGTTCCGGGGTAGCTGCCGGGGTGCCTAATACAAATGAATATTCAGGTATGATGTCAAATCTTTTCATTCGTTCAGCAAATGCAGCGATCACTTCTCCCGTCTGTGTGCCACCTTTGTTTAGTTGTTTTAATACTGCATCGTTGCCACTTTCAGCTCCGAAAAAAATGATCCTGCATCCTGCTTCTCTTAGTAATGCAAGAGATGAATCTTTGAATTTAGACATTGTATCAATCCTTGCCATTCCCCACCAATTCATCTTTTCAGGCCTGATTAATCGGGAAAATTCAACAGTCCGTTTTTCTGAAACAAAGAAATTATTGTCATGGAATTCAATGGCATCAGCCCCCCACTTATCCTTTATATATTTTATGTCACTGTACACTAATTGAGCAGATTTAGCCTTCCACCTCGCTTCATAAGTAGGTACCACTGCGCAAAAGGAACAGGAAAACGGACAGCCAATACTTGAGTGATAAGCTAGTGTTCTTTCGCCTAAAAAAGTTTTGCCTAAATATTTATCGATAGAATATATGCTGTTCAACTTGTCATATGGCAGCCGGGGCAAAGAATCCTGCTCAATAAGGTCCTCCTTTACTGTTTTTATGATGTTGTCCCCGGAAATATAGATCAGGTTCTTAATAAACTCATAAGGCAAGTTGTTTTCCAATGCATCAATAAGCCTCGGAAAGCTATGATCACCAGGGCCATTAATGACAAAGTCAACCGTACCCGATGTTAGAACAACTTTGTATTGGTTTGTTGGAAAATATCCTCCCCAGATTATTGTAATATTTGGGAAATGTTTCCTGATCGATTGTGCGAATGGAATAGCTTGTTTTAGCTGTGGGCCGGGCATTACAGTAAATCCCACATATTTATACAAACCAGTTAGCAAGAGCTCATGTATCCTTTCATAAGGACTCTCTTCCCTGTTGCCATCCACGATCGTCCATTCGTATTTCCCTTCTACCGAAGCAGCGATATTTAATATTGAATTGGGTATCCTATGTTTGGCAATAGCACTACGAGGATTGAACAATAATATTCTATTCATAATATAGGGCGGTTCTTTGGATTTAATACGTAAAAGACATCATAAAGGTTGCGATATTTCTAAAAATTAAGTGTTTCATTTACAACCATTTGTTCTATATTTCGTATCCTAAGAAAACTAACAAAGATTTACCCGAGAGGAGATCCTACACCTAAATCGAATGATTTGTTGAAATTATTTAAAAAATATTTACCAGGTCAGAATAAAATCAAACAGATTGAGCCAGCAGAGGCATATGACCTATGGTCTCCAGATTACGATGACCAACCCGGAAATCTAATGCTTGACCTTGATGAACTAATTTTTTCCCACTTACTTGAAGGGGTCGATATATCTGGCAAAACAATATATGATATGGGCTGCGGTACAGGCCGGCATTGGAAAAAGTTAATGGATAAAGCACCTTCGAAGCTGACAGGTTTTGATGTATCGACAGGAATGCTATTAAAGTTAAAGGCCAAGTTCCCTTCGGCATCTGTAAAACAAATTGATGATAGTACACGGATAGATGCCGAAAGCAGTTCCTGTAATGTATTGATCTCAACACTTACTGTGGCGCATATAAAGAATATCCAGGAAGTACTTACTGAATGGTGCCGGCTATTAAAACCAAGGTCTGATATCATCATTACAGATTTCCACCCTGATGCCTTGTCACTCGGTGCACAAAGGACCTTCCGTCACAACAACAGAACTATGGTGGTAAATAATTATATTCATAATGTTGAGTCGATCAAAGGAATTTTATTTGCAGAAGGATTTCACATTTGTGCAGAAGAAAGCAGGAAGGTGGATGAGACGGTTAAACACTATTATCTTGCAAAGAACGCAATAGATATTTATGATCGCTTCTATGGCATTCCTATCATTTACGGATTACATGTAAAACGCTAATGGTTCTAAGCAATGTTCATTTATTACCTTTAAACAGAACGGTTAACATCGGTATAGCAGGCTCGATAATAACATCTGTTAAGGATGTTGAACGATCCCCCATTACAGATCCATTTGTACTAAACTTTGAGCATTCGATCGCTTTCCCGGGATTGATCAATTCGCATGATCACCTGGATTTCAATTTATTTCCAAAACTTGGCGACCCACCATATAAAAATTATTCAGATTGGGGAACTTCAATACATAATACCTACAAAAAGGAAATTGAGGAGGTACTAACTATTCCTTTGCCCTTGAGAGTTAAGTGGGGGATATATAAAAACCTGCTGTGTGGGGTAACCACTGTAGTTGATCATGGTCCAAGGTTTTTAATCCAGGATCCATTGCTGGATGTTTTTACAGATCACCATAGCCTGCATTCGGTAAGATTTGAGAAAAATTGGATGCTCAAATTGAATAATCCATTTAAAAAAAACATCCCATGTGTAATCCATGTTGGAGAAGGAATTGATCCATCAGCTAATAAAGAGATTAACAAGCTCATCAACTGGAATCTCTTAAAGCGCCCCCTTATTGCCATACATGGGGTTGCTATGGATACTAAGCAGGCTGCTAATTTTAAAGGATTGATCTGGTGCCCGGGTTCCAATTATTTTTTGTTTAATGAGACTGCCAGAATAGATCAGTTAAAAGCAAAAACCTTAGTTTGCTTCGGAACTGATTCAACACTTACATCTAGCTGGAATATTTGGGAGCATATTCGATTGGCGAAAGATACAGGCTATATTAGTGCTGTTGAATTGTTTGATATGTTGACTGAAAGCCCTGCTCAACTTTGGGGTCTGGATAAAGGAAGTATCGGTCGCTGGAAAAAAGCTGACATTGTAATAGCCAGGACAAAAAATAACAAGCCTGGTTTAGATTCTTTCTGCTCTACTAATCCAGAGGATATTTTAATGGTCATACAAAATGGAAATATCAGGTTATTCGATAGCATGTTGTTGAATCAACTAAATTCAATGGGTTTTTCACATGAGGCGTTCACTGAAATAGTTATAAATGGTGAAAAGAAATTTGTAGAGGGTGATTTGAGGGG
>JADGPY010000148.1 GCA_017882205.1 Chitinophagaceae bacterium | reverse complement strand
TTTCTGCGGTTGGTTCTGCTCCCAACGTAACCAGGTTTTCCTGTGATGAAAATGAAGGATTCTCAGATAAGAAGGCCCTGGATAAAATCACTTTATGATCAAATTTTTCAATAACAGCAGAGATTACCAACTTTTTTATTTCCTTAAAATCTATCAAAAAGCCTGGAGTAGGTATATAATCTTTGTAACCATTAGCTGAAGAAACTGTTACATGCAGTTCATAGGAATGTCCATGTATATTTTTGCAGTCTCCTGAATATCCATGTAAGGCATGTGCCATTTCAAAATGAAATATTTTTGTAACTCGTAACATTTTATTAAAAAGGGAAAATTTGAATGATTAATCCATAGCAAAAATTCCGGATACATGTTGCTCCTTTATTTTACGCTTTTTTAATATATTTTTCAGGTAACAGATAAATTGATTTTTTAGAAGTGGATATAGTATAAGGATGAAACCAGCCATCATTACAGTGCCGGAAATGAAAAATACAATGAAAAAAGGCCTAAGCTGCAACATCATTGTACTAAAAGGAATTTTTGCAGCACTCATTTGCCATTTAGCTTTCAAAATTCCTGCACCAATCAGGCTGATCCAAAATATAAACAGAGATAAATTGGTTATCCAGTAACCTCTGTTGAACCATTTTTTATATAGAGTAAAGGGCAGGCATGTATCATGAAGTATATCAAACGCAAAGGCCAGTAAAAGAAAACTGTTAATGCCAATAGTGGCGCCCATAGTATGTGCCACAGTAATATGCGTACCGTGTGTATATACATTAATCGCAGGTACAGACATTGCTATTGCCAACAGTAAGGTTAAAAAAATCCATACATCAGCCGCTATCAGAAACCTGTAAGCGGTATGATGAAAATGTTTGCGGGCTATGCTGACTGAAGATTTCCATTGTAAAATTATTCTGCCGAAAATAAAAAGCTCTGTCATGCTTACAACATAACTTATATATTGAATAAAGTTGTAAGTGGGTAATGTATAAATATGATGCCCCCAGTTGAACATCAGGTTAAATAAACCTGTAAAATACAACGCAAACGCGATGACTGAATAGCTAAAAGGTTTATTACCACTTATCTTTTCCATCAGGAATATACTGCTTCCATAAATAAGCATATTCCAGGAGCCCACCATGGAACCATACGATTTCCACTGCACCGTCATATCATTCACTACATTATTCCTGAAGTAAGGGAATATCCATAAATACGATTCCAGGAAGGTGAATAAAAAGAATACTATACCTGTAAGCCACATCCATACATAAACGGGTTGTTTTTTAAAAGAGCCAACGGATTTTATAAAATTGATTAAAAACAGCACCCATCCAGCAGCAATGGGTAATGCCAGCAACGGGTGAAATTCCCAATATTCCCTGCCGCCAAATATGCCAACACAATACGAAATAAAAATCACAATGATGGAAAGAATAAATATGATCAATTGGATTTTTGTAAGCAGAGGTGAGTAGATTTTTCTGCCGCTGTGCTGTGACAGATAAGTGAGAACAGCACCGATCGTTCCAAAAATTATCCAGAAAACGATTGATGAGACATGCAGGGGTCTTATTTTCTCAAAAGAGAGATATTGTTTTAGAAATCCTGGCACCAGGTATTGTAAGGCTCCGGTGAAACCAAATAACAAACCTACAGCCAGCAACAAAAGACCAGCAATCATAAATAATTTTGGAGTAGTCAGCTGTTTATTGTTTAATGGTTCCATCATATTTTATTGTAAAACTTCTCGGATCTGATTTGCCTGATGCATCAATACTGTTCAAAAAGGCGAGTAGGGCGTTTATTTCCTGATTATTTAAATGAAAATTTGGCATGGTGGCTGTTCCGATGTTAAGAAACGCTTTTATATATTCCTTGCCTCTAAATGAATATACGTTGGTGAGGTCAGGACCAAGATATCCTCCAAGGCCATATACCTGGTGACAGGCATTACAATTGTATTGTTGCCATACTAATTTCCCCTTACCACTTTCCTCATTAATAGTATAATCCTTTACTGGTAATGACGAATAGAGATAGAAGGAGTAGAATAAAAAAGTAACTACCAGCAATGCCACAACAATTATCTTTTGCTTATCAGAAGCCATAGAAAGTATTCAAAAATAGTTAAGGACAAAATTATCCTTAATTATTATATTTGCCCAATAATTCTGCTTTATGGCAAGAAAAATTATATCAGGTTCTTGCCAATTCCAAAAGCTGGTGATTCCATTTACTGAATCTATTATGAACAAAAGCAATCGATTATTGAAAATACTACTTCGTCTCTTTCTAAATATTAAAATACATACCGTCTGGCGGCTGCAGTTTCTCTTGGTAATGCTGAAAACTCATATTCAGAAAAAATATTTTCTTATAATTAAACCAATCACTTATGAAAATCCTCTGATGTATTCCTGCTCAGGTTGCTCCAGTGCTGCCCAAATGGCCAACTATCTTGCCGTGCAGTTAGACAGGATGGGAATTGCAGAAATATCAGGTATCGCAGGTGTGGGTGGCAATGTTAATAAACTGGTACATACAACTTTATCACGAAGGAAAATTATTGCTATTGATGGTTGCCCGATGGCCTGCTCCAAAGCATCCCTGGGAAATCATTCATTACAACCCGATAATCATTTTGAATTGTCCGGTTTTGGTGTAAAAAAAAGAGAGCATGCAGATTTTAATTTGCAACACGCCAATCAGGTATTGGAAATTATTAAGCATACAATAACACTTAATTATAAAAATGAATGTTCAACACTCTATAATGAAGAAAATTAAAACTCATGAGTTGTCCTGTGAATCTGAAACAATCAAACGGAGATAGTTTGCAAAAAATTGAATTATTATCACCAGCCGGTTCTTTTGATTGCATACCTGCGGCTATCAATGCCGGTGCCGATGCAATTTATTTTGGAGTTGAGCAATTAAATATGCGTACCCGGTCATCCAACTCGTTTTCCATCAGCGATATTAAAGAAATAAGTACCCTTTGTAAATTGAATGACATCAGGACATACATCACTCTTAATACTGTAATGTATGAACATGATATGCATTTGCTGCGAACAATTTTACAAGAAGTAAAAAAGCAAAATATTGATGCTGTAATTGCATCGGACTTCGCAGTAGTAGAGTATTGCAATCAACTAAACATACCCCTTCATATTTCTACACAGGCCAACATAAGTAATTTAGAAGCTGTACAATTTTTTTCCCGCTTCGCTGATGTGGTTGTACTGGCCAGAGAGCTAACGTTGAAACAGGTAGAATATATCAGTAAAGAAATTAAGAGAAGAAAGATAAATGGAGTATCCGGTGAATTGTTGAAAATTGAGGTCTTTGTGCATGGTGCTTTGTGTATGGCCGTTTCAGGCAAATGTTACCTCAGCCTGCATACACAAAATGCATCTGCCAACCGGGGAGCCTGTGTGCAGAACTGCCGCCGGCCATACATTGTAAAGGATGCAGAAACAAATGAAGTGCTGCAGATAGATCATGAATACATAATGTCGCCAAAAGATTTGTGCACTATAGGTATTCTCGACCAGGTGGTAAACAGCGGTGTGAATGTTTTGAAAATAGAAGGAAGAAGCAAAGGCGCTGATTATGTTTATTCAGTAACACAGTGTTACAGGGAAGCTTTGCGGGCTATCGAAAATAATAGCTATACACCTGATAAAATTGAAGAATGGTTGAAGAGGTTGTCAACCGTTTACAACAGGGGATTCTGGGAAGGATACTACCTGGGACATAAGCTGGGTGAATGGACTCCCCATCCCGGTTCTGTTGCAACGGAAAAGAAAATTTATGTTGGCAAAGGTAGTAAGTATTATCCCAATATAAAGGTAGGCGAGTTTATTATTGAATCAGGATGTATTAAAACTGGTGATTCATTGATGATTATAGGCCCTGTTATTGGTATGGCGAAAGAAAAAATGGAAACACTAATAGTAAATGGTGTAAAAGGTAACATTGCAGTAAAAGGAGATAAAATAACTTTTCCTTTTGGTACAAAAGTAACTGCAAGTGATAAGTTGTATAAAATTATTGAGAGTAGCCATGTTTAAAATAATTTATTATAGAAATAAATGTATTGGCTGTAGTATTTGTTTTGAACTGCAACCAGAACTCTGGCGAATGTCAAAGAAAGATGGTAAAGCCACCTTGCTGAAATCAACCGCAAAGAAAGATGTGTGTGTATTGTCTGTCAGCAATACCATTCAGCTACGAACACGGGATGTAGTCATGGCCTGCCCTGTAAAAATTATTAAAGTATTATGAACGAAACCATTATCCATTTTTTACAACGACAAACCTGTGCCACTATATGCTGTACTGATGAGCAGAGTAAGCCCTACTGTTTCAGTTGTTTCTATGTTTTCAATTCTGATGAAGGGTTGCTTTATTTTAAATCAACATCTGATTCACACCATTCAGTATTTATGAAAAAAAATCCAGTTATCGCCGGGACTATTTTACCGGATAAACTAAACATATTACTTGTGAAAGGAGTACAGTTTGAGGGTATTGTTTTAGATGCAAATCATCCATTGAAGGAACAAGCTTCAGGATATTATCACAAAAAACTTCCCATAGCATGGGCCATACCCGGTGAAATCTGGACTATTCAAATCAGCCACATTAAGATGACGGACAGCACAAAGGGATTTTGGAAAAAAATTACATGGAACAGGGACGAATAGGAATCGCTATGTAGACGTTAAGATGGGAACTCAAGCTACATTATTTCTTCTTCTTAAATGTTCGGATATAATTAATAATATCCCACCTTTGGTCGTCGGTCAAAGTAGTCTTGGCTAGCGGCATAGGTTTTCTTCCTTCAGATATTTTCCAGAAAAGTTCACCGTCTGTTTGATTTTGTACATCATCAGAAGTCAGATTCGCAACTGTTTTATCAATTCTAATTGCACTGGTACCATCCCCTTTGCCTTCCTTACCATGACATCGCATACATTCTATTTTATAGGATTTCTTTCCCCTGGCAAGTGAAGACTCATCAGGTAGATATAAATTTTTCTTTTCTTTTGCTGATTCCGGTACAATCCATGGATGAGTGTGTTGAGCAAAGGCAATGGATGCATAAAAAAATGCAATTCCAAGCAGAGCTAATTTTGTCATCATTTGTTTTTTTAATTTAGTTTTCATTTTACTTTATTTTAATTCGGTTCCTAATTGTTTAATTGTTTTAGCCGGGTCAACAAATATTCCTGTTAAAGCGGCGCAAAGGTAAAAGAAGTTTGTGGTTTATAACTTACCTACCAAAGCCAAGGCGGGTTTATGGCTTGAAGATAGATAAGTCCTGATTGAAAATATCTGCCTAAAATGTTCATATTTTAAATAATACAAATTTGCTTCTTACATGCTGATGCAAGATTTTAATAAAGGAGAGAAAACCTTATTGACTATTTTTTTGGTGCAGCAAAAGTCCTGAGATAGTTTACCAGGTGCCATCTGTCAATGTCATTCGGCAGGTCTTTTTTAGCCTTTGGCATCTCATTTCTACCTTCAGTCAATTTATAAAAAATGGTACCATCCGTCTGAGATTGAAATGCATCTTTAGTAAAGTTTCCCGGAATCGTCTTTAAATCGGCGGCTTTAGTACCGTTACCAATACCTTTTTTTCCATGGCAACCCTCGCAGTTAACTTGGTATAAAGCTTTGCCCGCAGCAATTGATTTAGCATCTGCTTTAACAGCAGGGTTGGGCATATTTACATATTTCTCAGGTGCTACCCAAGGTGCATTTGGTTTAGGTTGCCCGATTGTTATAAGAGATGTCCCGGTAATAAAAATCGTTAATAAACCTCCGATAATTAAATTCATTTTTTTCATACTTTTTATTTTAGTTTTTATTAAATATTTAAACTGATCATATTAATTAAAATTCCATCTCCTTGTAATGTTAAATCCTATTAGGAACTGTCCTTTTTGATAGTCGTTTTGGTTATAAAAATTAACGTACTGCGGTACAATACTGCCACTGTTTCCTGCAAAAATCT
>JADGPY010000147.1 GCA_017882205.1 Chitinophagaceae bacterium | reverse complement strand
TATGTTCATCTTATTTTTTGCAGGCTGAAAATTTGTATTGGAATCCACTATTAGAATTTTTCTATCTTCAAAAAAGTAAAAATAATTCATTGAGTAGAGTGAGGTAAGTGGCTTGCTCACCTGGAATGCAGTTCTGGCAGGTTTTAAATTAAATTGTTGCATTCCTTCTTGTTCAATAATTGAATCGCCAATAAACGCATAACGGTTTCCCTCAATAAAATCAATTGCCTGATGTTTAGCGACATTATATACTATTATTTTTTTCTGATGAGCTAAAGTCCATTTTGTATGTATTATACCGATTGTGAAAATACCAGCTATGATCAATGAAAGCTTGAAAGACAACTTATTTTTATACATCAGGGAATATCCAATACATAGTACAACCATATACAACAAAATTGTTGATATTTCCGAAATTGATATATTTTCCCATACACTGTAAGGAAGGTAATTAAAGAATAGAATAATCTTATTCATGATCAGTATAAGTAACCATGTTAGTTTTCCAAGATAAAGGGCGGCAAATGGAATCCATCCAAGGCTAATAAAAACGATCTCCACAAATAAGATCAATGTAGATAATGGAACGGTTATAAGATTTGTGAAAAGAAAGAATAATGGAAACTGGTGAAAGTAATAGAGGCATATGGGGAAGGTTAATACCTGCGCTGCTATTGAAACTGCTGAAAGATCCCATAATTTATTTATCCATTTATTCTTCACATAAATGGTATGGTAAATATATTTCTGGAAGATAACAATGCCGAATAATGATACATAGGAAAGTTGGAAACCGACATCCCACAGATAATAAGGATTATAACATAATAGAATAAACGCTGATGCCGCAAGAGAATTATAAATTGAAGAACGTTTCGAAAAATTCTCACCAATAATAATACAACTAAACATTACCGCAGAGCGCAATATAGAAGGGCATCCCCCTGTAAGAAAGGCAAACAACCAAAGTCCTGATAATAAAAAAGTGATCTTTAGAATTCTTACTTTCGAGAGGTAGGGAATTTTTTTAAATATCCATAGCAAGATCATGTAGATCAACCCAAGATGCATACCAGAGATCGCGATAATATGCACCACACCAGTATTACTGTATGCTTTTATAAGGTCGCGGTCAAGGTCTTCAGTATATCCTATCAACAACGCTTCAGCAATTGATAGTTGATCATCCGAAGTCATATTTCTTTGTAATAAGGAAAGAATCTTTTTCCGTGCTTCAAATAGAAATGCAGGTACGTAATGAATTTTTTTTCCGGCCAGGTTGGTCCATTCATTTGTTTTGAGATATATAGTGTGATAGATTTGCCTGAACGCACAATATTGCTGGTAGTTAAATCCTCCGGGATTACCCATATTCTTTATACTTTCCAGCTTTTTATGAATTAGGATTCTGTCACCATAATGTATTCCTGCGGAATAGGAATCTAACTTAAAATAGAGTAGTAGCCTTCCGGTTACTACAATTCCAGAACCGTTATGAATAATTGCATCAACATCAGCTTCAACCTTGAATGACTTATTTTTTTTAGTGGGTGGTTCAATGATTGATACAATTATGTAATCAGTATCGTGACAAAATTTTCCTATCCAATCATTGCGATGCCGGGCATCTTTTTGATAAGTAAACAGCATTCCTAAGGCAACCAGTATAAGTTGGATCAGCAGCCCTTGTAATGGTTGCGTTTTAAATTTAAAGGGAAGGGGTAAGTATTGATAACATATCCACGCAATAAAAAAGGAAGTGCATGTAAGGACGATTATTTGCAGACCAGGTGAAAGGTACCACTGAATAATAATTCCGGTAACTAATGGGATTAGCAATCTTATGAAAGGAGCCTTTTTCCAAAGGGGTATCCAGCGAACTTGCATGGGCGATAATTGTACGCCTTAAGCTAATAGTTTGTAACTTCGCCCGCAATGTTTTTACCATGAGAAATGTTGTTATTTTCCTCCTTGGAATTACTTTTGTTTTTAGTAGCTGCCAGCAGAAAAACTACATTTACCTTGTTCGGCATGCTGAAAAAAGTACCGAACCTTCGGGAGATGTTTACCTTTCACAACAAGGAAGGAACAGGGCGCATGATTTGAAACAGCGGCTGATGCATAAAAGGATCACTTATATTTTTTCTACCAAAACAAATCGTACACGCGAAACAGCTCAACCATTAAGTGATGAAATTGGAATACCTATAAGTTTTTATAGCAACGACGGTATCGGGCAGCTCGTAAAACGGTGCATCGGTCTTAAACAAAATACCTTGATTGTAGGACATAGCAATACCCTTCTACCCATTCTCGACAGTTTTCATGTTGCTCATACAAAGAAGGTAATTGATGATGCGGAGTATAATAATCTTTTTATTATTATGATGAAGAAGGGCAAGGTGATAGGTTGCAAGGAAACTACCTATGGGAAGCCTTAACGGCATTTATCTACCAATCTTAATTCCCGCAGGGAATATTCATCCATAAAATTATTTACTTAAATGCATGCTTCTTTCCTTGTATAACTGCCTGAAGTAAGGATCGCGAAGATCTTTAATAAACCGTATTGCTTCACCCGTACTTTTCATTTCAGGGCCTAATTCTTTATTTACTCCCGGAAATTTATTGAAAGAAAATACTGGCTCTTTAATGGCAAAGCCTTTCATCTTTTTTTCAAATGTAAAATCTTTAAGCATCGCCGGCCCGATCATGATCTTGGTGGCAATGTTTAAGTACGGGATTCCATAGGCCTTTGCGATGAAGGGGGTTGTTCTTGAAGCACGCGGATTCGCCTCTATCACAAATACTTCATTATTCTTAATGGCAAACTGTATGTTTATCAATCCCTTGATATTTAGTTCACGCGAAATCTTTTCAGCATAATGTTCCATAGTGGTTACTATGAGCGGGGTAAGATTAAATTGTGGTAAAACGGCGTTGCTGTCTCCACTGTGAATCCCTGCAGGTTCAATGTGTTCCATTACTCCCATAACATGAAAATCATCACCGTCAAATATTGCATCGATTTCGGCCTCCTGGCATCGGTCTAAAAAATGATCAATCAGGATTTTATTTCCAGGCAGATGTTTTAATAGGCTTAGAACCCCTTTTTCAAGTTCTTCGTCATTTAAAACTATTCTCATTCTTTGACCACCCAGCACATAGCTAGGCCTTATTAAAACAGGGTAACCAACACTTTTTGCAACTTCAATTGCATCATCGGTTGAAAGGGCAGTTCCATAATTCGGGTAGGGGATTTCAAGAGCCTTAAGCATATCACTGAAACGGCCACGATCTTCTGCAATATCCATGCTGTCGAAAGAGGTACCTATGATCCTGATACCTTTTTCCTGTAATCTTTTAGCCAGTTTAAGCGCTGTTTGTCCACCCAGTTGTACAATAACTCCAAAAGGTTTTTCATGCTCGATAATGTCCCAGATATGCTCCCAAAACACGGGCTCAAAGTATAATTTATCTGCTATGTCAAAATCTGTGGATACAGTTTCAGGATTACAATTGATCATGATTGCCTCGTAACCGCATTCCTTAATCGCGAGAAGACCATGTACACAACAATAGTCAAATTCAATCCCCTGACCTATACGGTTTGGCCCTGAACCTAATACAATTATCTTTTGTTTGTCGGATGAAACTGATTCGTTAAATATGGGTAAAGGCATTGGGGATTTAAAATTTATAATTCAATAATTAAATGATGTTTCAGTGATCTGGGCTCTCAGCGATCGGGGCGCTCAGCGATCGGGGCGCTTCCAGCGACCTGATCGCTAAATGCCAACCATACTCTCTGAGCTTTAGCGTTCAGGTCGCTGGAAGCGCCCCGATCGCTACTCAAATGTGCTATAGAAATAAGGTGTCTTTGCTTCAAACTCAGCGCTACAAGTATCAACCATTTTGAAAACACGATTGATGCCCAGCGATTTCCTCTTCTGGTAAAGATCTTCATCTGTGCTACCGTCTTTCATGATCCGCGAAAGTTGTTCATCACCAAAGCCCAGCTGTTTTGCTTCCCTCAATAAATCAGCTGGCAAAGATTCAAGATCATATTTTACAATTTCTTTTTCGCAGTTACAGATCTTTTGTATCTGGTAAATAAACCATCGATCAATACCCGTGGATTCGCAGATTCGCTTAACACTTACCCCAATCATGAGGGCGTCTTTTATTCGAAAGATCCTATCCCACTTTGGTATTTTGAGGTATTCGATCAGTTCATCCGAGTACATCATACTTTTGCCATAATAACCCAGGCCCACCGCTTCATTTTCAAGGCTCTGGCAGGCTTTCTGGATGGCTTCAGGAAAACTTCTTCCAATAGCCATTACCTCGCCGACTGATTTCATCTGCAAGCCCAGGGTGTCATCTGCACCCTTGAATTTATCAAAGTTCCACCTTGGAATTTTCACGATCACATAATCCAGTGCAGGTTCAAAATAAGCTGAAGTGGTTTTGGTGATCTGGTTTTTTAATTCATCAAGATTATACCCGATGGCAAGTTTGGCTGCAATTTTTGCAATTGGATACCCGGTTGCCTTAGAAGCCAAAGCAGAAGACCTGCTAACACGTGGATTTATTTCAATGGCGGTAATCTCCTCAGTCAGTGGGTTTAATGCAAACTGCACATTGCAGCCTCCGGCAAAATTTCCAAGGTCGCGCATCATGGTGATCGCCGTATTTCTCATTTTCTGAAATGCGGTATCGCTTAGGGTCATTGCGGGTGCCACTGTTATGGAATCGCCCGTATGAATTCCCATCGGGTCGAAATTCTCCACTGTGCATATAATCACCACATTGTCATTGCTATCACGTAATAGCTCAAGTTCAAATTCTTTCCAGCCAAGCAATGCTTTTTCAACCAATACTTCATGCATTGGCGAAGCAGAAAGGCCTATATTTAAAGCTTCATCAAGTTGATCCTTGCCATGTACAAAACTTCCACCGGTGCCTCCGAGCGTAAAAGATGGACGGATCACAAGGGGGAAACCGATATCCTGGGCAAATTCCTTTCCTTCCAAAAAAGAATTCGCTGTTTTTGATGGAGCCACAGGTACACCCAGTTCTATCATCCATAACCTGAATTTTTCCCTATCCTCTGCCTTATCTATTGCCTTTATATCTACTCCAATAAGTCGGACGCCATATTTTTCCCATATTCCCAGTTCATCGCCTTCTTTACAAAGATTCAATGCTGTCTGGCCGCCCATGGTAGGCAGCACCGAATCAATCCGCCATTCATCTGAGGCATTATTTTCATCAAGTATTTGTTCGATGCTTTCAATGGTAAGGGGAAGGAGGTATACTTTATCTGCCATCATTGGATCGGTCATGATCGTAGCGGGATTGCTATTTATGAGGATCACTTTTATCCCTTCTTCGCGTAGGCTTGTGGCAGCTTGTGTTCCCGCATAATCAAATTCGCAGGCTTGCCCGATAATGATAGGGCCTGAGCCTATGATGAGAACGTTTTTAATAGAATTGTCTTTCGGCATTTTGTTGTTTAAACGAGCGCAAAGATAAGATTCAAGTTCAATTTCGAGACGTAATATGACAAGCTATAAAATCTGGTAAAGCATAAAGCATACTCCTGATAAACCAATAGTTGCAATTAATAATGGTTCCCAGAACATCATCAGCTTATCATAAATAAAAAATTTCTGGGGCATTTCAGGATTATAGTATATTTCAACCAACTCGCCAATGTTATGAGGAATCCCATTTGGCATTTCTGTCCACCATGTGCCACTATAATCCTGCCCATTATCAGCATGGTATGTAATTTCAGGTGAATAATATTTTACCCGTTTCCAATTAGAAATTTTTGCAAACCGGTCGTATTGATCTTTATCTACTTCTATTCCACCAGTTGAAAAATACTTTGTTTCTATTTCATAATTGCTGATGGTACCTTTTGATTTGACATAATGTCGGAGTCTATACTTGAAGGTAAAAAGCCTGGTAATTCCAAGTAATAAAAGGCCGGAAGAAAATAATAATAATATTAGCTCCATTATGGAAGCTAAATTAAGAATCTTCGTTCATAGCCGAAAAGGTTTGAGAGTAATCTTTTTACTACTAAAAACTTTTCTACCCATTCTTCTTTTGGTTTACGATCTATTTCCGCAAAATGCTGTTTTACTGTATCTACCGTTCCTTCTACATCATCCAGCAGATCGTGTGCCCGGTTCTTTATATGACAATAAAATTCCTCTCTTTCCTCCTCGGGCATATTAAAAAATTCTAATAATGCTACTCCAACAGCAGCCCCTAAAATGATTGCACCGATTGTGTTTGATCTTGACATAGCAGAATGTTTTAAATTTTAGGTGTTAGATTTGTGTGATAAATGAGAATGAATTTCAGATTTATTACATTACATAAACCGTTCCTGTTTTTTACCATCCTTCATTTTTCTTACTTTGCCAGTGCCCAGGTGTTTCCAAATAAACATTATCCACAGGGCTATTTCATATATCCTGTAAGCGCAAAGATTGGTTTGGTAGCTAATTTTGGGGAATTACGGCCCAATCATTATCATATGGGCCTGGATTGCAGAACTGATCAGACAGAAAATCATCGTGTTTCTGCAGCAGCCGATGGATACATAGCCCATGTGAGAATAGAGCCATCTGGTTTTGGCAGGGCTATTTATATCAATCATCCTAACGGTCTCACCACCTTGTATGGCCATCTTAATGATTTTTCACCCGCACTGGAAAAGTATGTAAAACAACAGCAATATAAACTTGAATCCTGGAATATATTCCTCGATATTCCTCCAGGACTATTCCCGGTAAAACAAGGAGATTTCATTGCATATAGTGGCAATACAGGTGGGTCACAGGGGCCACATCTTCATTTTGAAATCAGGGATACAAAAACGGATAAGGTTTTAAACCCACTTCTGTTTGGCTTACCACTTCCTGATAATATTCCTCCGGCTATTTCGCGTCTGGCAGTCTACGATCGAACTATCAGCACATATAGCCAAACCCCCAAACTGTTCTCCCTGAAAATGGCGAATGGGTTTTATTCTCCGGCTTCGCCGATGATAATAATAAATTCGGACAAGGTAAGTTTTGGAATCTCGGCTGTTGACAGAAGGAATGGCTCGTCTAATCCAAATGGTATTTTTCAATCGATTTTGTATGTTGATGATCGCCCGGTAGTTGGCTTCCAGCTCGATAGCATATCATATAATGAAACAAGGTATGAAAATGCACATATTGATTATAAGCTAAGAGCGTCTGGTGGACCTTTTGTCGAACATTTGTCCAGACTTCCAGGTTATCCTCAAGGCGTATATAAGGACATCTCCAGTGATGGTGTAATTGCACTTGAAGATGAAAGCATTCACCAGGTGAGGATTGAAGTGAAGGATGCAAATGGAAATACCTCACAAGTAAAGTTCTCAATTAAAAAAGGAGGAGCCAAATCGTTGCCAGCAGGATCTTCTATATATCAGCAACAGGAATTTCATCCTGGTTTCGTGAATGTATTTGAGAGGAACGACGTGATGGTAATATTAGGGGAGCAGGATTTATATGATTCAATTGGGTTTGAGTATTCTAAGAGATCTTCAGCCGATCAAATGGCCGTATCGGATCTGCATGCTGTGCATACCGGATTGGTTCCGGTGCATGGTTATTTTACAGTCAAATTGAAGTTATCAAAATTTGTACCCCTTGAAGATCTATCGGGCATCGTGATGGAGCGTAGCTGGGGTGGGAAAAAAGAGGTAGTAAAAACTAAAATAGAAGGTGAATGGTTTGTTGGCCGTTTCAGGGAATTTGGGAATTTTCAATTATTGCTTGATAAGCTACCCCCGGTGATTGCAGGCGGATTTCCAGAGAATGCTAACCTCTCCCGCAGCTCCAGGATAGTATTCGTTGTTACTGATAATAATCATTCAATTAATAATTTTTGGGCTGAGCTCAATGGCAAATGGTTGCGGTTTACTAATGACAAAGGCCGTACATTTATTTATAAATTTGATGAAATGTGCCCTTCGGGAGAAAACGAACTACGGGTGCGCGTTGATGATGAAGCAGGTAATCGAACCGGGAAGGTATATCATTTTACACGGTAATAACTTTAATAAATCAACTAATACGATTCAACATGGATCTGCAAGAAGGAGATAAAGCCCCGCTATTCAAATCAAAGGATCAGGATGGGAAACCCATTTCCCTAACCGAATTTAAAGGTAAGCGGGTAGCCCTTTACTTTTATCCCGAAGATGATACCCCCACTTGTACCATCGAGGCCTGCAACCTGCGTGACAATTATTCTCTACTTAAGAAGAAGGGTATAGTTGTACTGGGCGTAAGCCCGGATGATGAAAAGAAGCACAAAAAATTTGAACAGAAATTTGATCTTCCATTTAGATTAGTTGCCGATCCTGATAAAAAAATAATTGATCAATATGGAGT
>JADGPY010000146.1 GCA_017882205.1 Chitinophagaceae bacterium | reverse complement strand
TGAACTACCATTTTGCAGATCCTAAAGGCACCACACTGGATCTTGATGGCAACATAGGATCATTCAGAAGCACCAGTGAGAGTTACCAACCCAACTATTATAAGCGTCCAATATTTTTGGATTTACTAAGCCAATCAATTACCGATATTAGCACTCCTTCAGATATTAATATCAATACATTTAAAGTTGACTATGAAAAACCGGTTAAAAACGGCAAACTTGGTTTCGGTGGTAAATATTCCAATGTAACCACCAGGAACACATTTGACGATTATGACATGACTCAGGGCTACAAAATCTTTAATGACAGCCTCAGCAATAAGTTCGTTTATACTGAAATCGTTAGTGCACTATATGTAAACTACAATCGTACAATCAATACTAAGTTCAATGTACAAGCAGGTGTGCGCATGGAAAATACAGCCAGTGAAGGGATTTTAACAAGTCTCCAGGTTCAAACTGATGCAGATGTAAAAAGGAACTACACTGATTTCTTCCCAAGTGCAGCATTAACTTACACAGTTGATAAAAATAATTCATTAAACCTGACCTATAGCCGCAGAATAGACAGGCCCAGCTACCAGTCCCTGAATCCGTTTGAAACAAAACTTGATGAATTAACCTATCAAAAAGGGAATGCGTTTCTGCGACCTCAATACACTAATATATTTGAACTGACACATACGTTCATGTCAAAATTCAATACAACACTGGGCTATAGCCATATCAGGGATTACAGGGCTCAGATCATTGACACTGCCAACAAGAATAAGAGTTTCAATACCACTAAGAACCTCGCAAGCCAGGATATCATTAATTTAACTTTCAGTGCACCTTTCACACCTACTAAATGGTGGAATATATTCTTTGTTTTCAATGGCTATCACTCGCAGTATCATGCTGATTTTGGGCAGGGTAAGGTCATCAATCTTGGAGTAATGGCATATGGTGCATACCTTCAACAAACCTTTAGTCTGAAAGAAGGTGTAACCATTGAATTGAGTGGAAATTTCAATTCTCCTAGTCTCTATGGTGGCACTTTTAAATCAAATGCCCTGGGCGGAGTTGATATTGGAGTTCAAAAACCAATATTCAATGGAAAAGGCAATATTAAATTCGGATATACGGATATCTTTAATACCATGCATTTCAGTGGCAAAAGCGACTTTGGGGGATCATCCCTGGATGTTTTTGTAAGATGGGAAAGCCAGCAATTTAGGGCAACCTTGAGTTACCGTTTTGGAAATAGCCAGGTGAAAGCAGCGCGCCAGCGTAAGCTAAGCTCTGAAGATGAGAATAAGAGACTTGAAAACCAGAACGGATTGGGAGGCCAATAGAATCCATGGAGAGACGTAACATTGCTACGTCTCTACATATTCAAATCAAAAAGCGTATCCACAAATTCTTTCTTATCAAAAACCAATAAATCAGTAGCCTTTTCTCCCACCCCAATAAATTTTACAGGTATTTTGAATTGATCAGCAATGGCAAGCACCACCCCACCCTTTGCTGTACCATCCAGTTTGGTGATGGCTAAACCTGTAACTTCAGTAGCCGCAGTAAAATGCCTGGCCTGTTCAAGTGCATTTTGACCAGTGCTGCCATCCAAAACAAGCAATACCTCGTGCGGGGCATCCGGCATAATTTTTTTTATCACTCTCCTGATCTTGGTCAATTCCTCCATAAGGTGTGCTTTATTATGAAGCCGACCAGCAGTATCAATGATTATAACATCAATGTTCTTTGCAATGCCACTTTGCACCGTATCAAATGCTACTGCACTGGGATCAGCGCCCATACCATGTTTTACGATGGGTACATTGGCCCGTTCACTCCAGATCGTTAGCTGGTCTACAGCCGCGGCTCTAAAGGTATCAGCAGCACCAAGTAACACAGACTTACCGGCAAGTGAAAAATTATGTGCGAGCTTTCCTATGGTGGTGGTTTTACCCACTCCATTCACACCAACAACTAATATAACATGGGGTTTGTGATCTGAGGGAAGATTGTAATCCTGGTATGAAAGATCAGTGGGGCCATCAACCAGGATAGCTTGTATTTCCTGCTTTAAGATTGCATTGAGCTCACTGGAATTGATGTATTTATCCCTTGCGATCCTTGCTTCAATCCGGTCTATGATCTTCACAGTGGTATCTATTCCTACATCGGCGCCTACCAGTGCATTTTCGAGATCATCGAGCACTTCCTCATCTACAGTACTTTTTCCCGCAATGGCTTTGGTTATCTTTTCAAAAAAACCTGTTTTTGTTTTTTGCAAACCCTGGTCCAGCGATTCTTTTTGTTCCTTTTTGCCAAACAGTTTATCAAATAATCCCATGATACTGATTTAAGTGTCAAACACCTGTATGAATTAAACAAAGAAAGCCATTCCGGTTGGGAATAGCTTCTTAAAATATTTTGACCGGCAAAGTTAGCTTGCCAAAAATTCTTTGATCTTATCCTTGTGAATGATCGATTCTTTAAATGTATAAGAACCGCTTTTAGGACTACGTACGGTACGTACTACTTTTGTCCAGTTTTTCGCTTCCATAGCCGCTTTCTGGTCTTTGGTCTTGATCGCGGTTTTTGCTGCTTTTGCCATGATGGTTAATTTGAATTATTCAGTCACGCCCAGGGATGATTATTTAATTTCTTTATGTACGGTTACTTTTTTCAGGATGGGATTGAATTTCTTCAACTCCAGACGCTCAGGAGTATTTTTTTTGTTCTTATTAGTGATATAACGACTAGTACCCGGCTTGCCTGAAGTTTTATGCTCGGTACATTCTAGAATCACCTGAACCCTGCTACCTTTCTTTGCCATATAAATTGATTATTAATTCTAATTAGATTTTAACTCCCTTAGCCCTCATTCCTTTAATTACGCTATACAATCCATTTTTGTTGATGGTACGGATGGCTTCGGAGGATAATTTAAGGGTAACCCATTTGTCTTCTTCAGCTAAAAAGTAGCGCTTACTTTGAAGGTTAGGTAAAAATCTTCTTCTAGTCTTGATATTTGAGTGAGAAACGGTATTCCCCGTGATCGGCCTTTTACCTGTAACCTGACATACTCTAGCCATAATTGATTTTTTTTCGGACGGCAAAGGTACTGAAAGATTAATAAAAAAGGAAATAAATGAGGCTTTTTTTAACTTAGCAGAAATACAGAGCCATGTACAAGAAAATCGAACAAGACAGCCAATATAAAAGAGCATTGGCAGAAATTGAAACTTTTCTTCAGAAAGGGTTCAGCAATTTAACAAAATCTGAGACCACACAATTGGATAATTTATCAAAAAATGTTGAAAAATATGAAAGGCTGAAATATCCTATGCCACAAGACTTCATAAAGAGCTGAATATTGATTGAACCCTTATTTTAGAAATAGCTTAGGTTTCCTAATTATTTCATTATTTGAACCCACAGAAGACAATGAAAGAATCCCTATTATTTTTAACATTAATGTTTATAACTATTACTGGTTTTTCAAAAGATATCTTGCTCTCTAAAGGGCTGGTTATTACCTCCTCGGTCACGGTTAGGAAAAATGTTTACAGGATAAATGGTTCGGATTCACTTAATCAGCCCGTGATTATTATTGAAGGAAATAATATCACTGTAGATTTCAACAACGCCGAATTGATCGGATCAAACGATAAAGACTGGCCGAATCAATTTTATGGTTGTGCTATACTGATAAGAGGAGGTAAGAACATCATCCTGAAGAATGCAAATATTCATGGATTTAAGGTTGCCCTTATGGGGCGTGGCATAGAAAATCTAACCATAGAAAATTCTGACTTAAGTTATAATTACAGGCAGAAATTGCAAAGTGGCCGATTACATGAAGACG
>JADGPY010000145.1 GCA_017882205.1 Chitinophagaceae bacterium | reverse complement strand
GGGCGTATAAGTCACACTTCCTAATTTATTAGTAAGGTCAAAATCCTGGAAAGTACAGGTGCTACTGTCAAAACTAACCAATTGATCTGTTAGCTGGTAAACATTAAGTTTTTGCGCCTTCGTAGAGTCACCATATGATCTTGTATATTTTAAAATAATAACAACCGAATCAAGGGTACGACTTAAACTTGTATGAAAAGTAAAAGGAAAAGTTGGCTTCATTTCAGCGTATACGACTGCATTTGTGGTACCAAAATAAGGATCATTCGAAATGTAACCGAGAGGTCGATCATCGCTTGGATATATTTTTGCACAATCGATATTAGCTGAATCAAAATTGTTCGAAATCACATTGATAATGGTATCAAAAGTATTTACATTATCTACAGCGGGTATCAATCCACTGCCAATTGTTGTAGTATCAATCTTTGTGCAATTCCAGGTAATTAAAGAAAAAAATGCCAGGCTAATAGCAGCAACAAATAATTTCATTCTATACAAGGGGAGTAAAATTTAGGTAAATGCCTAGAGTATTTATTTGGCAGCAAGGTCGGTATACAATTGTAAATAGTCTGTTAAATCTGACTCTGCATTGAATGGTAATACCTTCTTTCCTTTCACTTTTGAAAATGCTGCTAAAAGCTTTTTATCAATCTTATCAGAACCAAATGTGATGGCATCTGCATAGGTTGCCCCGGCACTGAACATGGAAATATTTGAGCCTTCATCAAAGGGCTCCATTTCCTTTGGCTTAATATTGGAATTGATGGTAGCAAGTTTTATAAATTCCTTCCCCAGATTTTCTTTATACGTATTCTCCCCTATTGAATAGATTACTTTACTATTTCCAAAAACTGGTTCCTTTTTATAAGCGCATTTGATGTACATAGGTATCAGACCGGTCATCCAGCCACTGCAATGAATAATATCCGGTGGCCAGCCAAACTTCTTCACTGTTTCCAGTGCACCTTTGCAAAAAAGCACAGTTCGTAATGCATTGTCCTCGTACCAGTTTTCACTTTCATCATGGAATAATGATTTTCTTTTAAAATAATCTTCATTATCAAGAAAATAGATCTGAAGTCTTGCATTGGGCAAAGAGGCCACTTTAATAACCAGGGGATAATCATCTCCATCAATTGAGACGTTGATTCCTGAAAGCCTAACCACTTCGTGTAGACGATGACGACGTTCATTTATCACTCCAAACCTTGGCATGATACATCTCACCTCCATCCCACTTTCGTTTGCTTTCACTGCCAACCTATTAACAATCTCGGCAAACTCAGTTTCCTCCAGATAAGGAGACATTTCATTCGCTATAAATAAAATTCTTTTCTTTGTCGACATTTGAGAAGTGTTATATTACCTTAAAAGGATTTTAAAAGAGGCGCAAAGTTACAATTTTTTTTCCGCAAATAAGGCATCCACCTATGTTTGCTGATATCAATGGATAAAATGATACTATTTAAATTATCTAAAGATCTGGAAGATTATTCCCAAAAGATGAGGAAATCTGCTGATTTCATCGGTTTTGTCCCCACTATGGGAGCTTTACACGATGGCCATCTTAGCCTTATTGTTAAATCACGGCAAAAATGTGCTACGACAATAGTAAGTATTTTCATTAATCCTACTCAATTCAATAACCCGGACGATTTTAAAAAATATCCTGTTACCCTGGAAAAAGACATCTATCTCCTGGAAAAAAATCATTCTGATGCAGTATTTCTACCAACTTATGAGGAAATCTATGGGCAAAAAGTAATTTTTAAGCACTATGATCTTGGGTACCTTGAAAATATTCTTGAAGGAAAATACAGGCCAGGGCATTTTCAGGGAGTATGCCAGGTTGTTGACCGGCTTTTGAATATAGTGAAGCCAACCCATCTTTTTTTAGGGCAGAAGGACTATCAACAATGTATGGTAATAAAAAAATTGATTGACCTGATGCCTTTTCACATCGATCTCATAATCTGCCCCACATTACGTGAACCCGATGGCCTTGCAATGAGTAGCAGGAACCTTCGACTTTCAGAACAACAAAGAAAACAAGCAACTGAAATTTACAGGTGTCTTGTATTTTTGCATAAACATCTTTCTGCAGGCAGCCTGGAACCGTTAAAAAGTAAGGTTAAAGATTATCTTACGAATAATGGATTTAAAGTTGACTATGTCGAGATTTGTGATGCAGATAGTCTTATTAGCGTTAGTGAATGGGATGGCAAACAGCGTTTGATAGCACTGGTCGCCACTTATGTTGGCGAAGTCAGGCTGATTGATAACATGCTTCTTAACGATAGCAGAATATTTGAATGATACCCCGACAGGTTGTGTCGTAACTTGTAGCACATATGAAAAAGAGATTTTTCTCCATTCTTAAATATCTATTTTTTTTTGGCCTGGGCATTTTTCTTGTTTGGTGGCAGTTTAATAAAATGACCGCTACTGAGAAGGAACAATTCGGGGAATCACTTCAGCATGCCGATTATTGGTTGTTGATTCCTGTTATCATATTGGCCATATTTAGTCATATCAGTAGGGCAGTACGCTGGAAAATATTAATAGAACCACTCGGTTATCATCCCTCTACAACCACAGCATTTTATTCGGTTATGTGTGGTTACCTGGTCAATACATTTATTCCACGGGGTGGTGAAATATTTAAATGTAGCCTGATGCATCGTTATGAAAAGATTCCCATGAACAAACTTATAGGGACTATCCTAATAGAACGTGTCTTTGACCTTGTATGTTATTTTGTACTAATTGCATTTACTATCCTGGTCCAGATAAAGTATGTAAGCCATTTTGTAAATGAAAAGCTGGAAAAATTGGTTTCAGCAAAAAATGGAACCCATCTTTGGTTTAAGGTAATAGCCATTATCCTTTTACTCATTATAATCATAATGATTTTTAAATGGATATTCAAAAAGTATGCACACCATCGGCATATTATCAGCATTAAAGGTTTTCATCTGGGCTTATCAGAAGGATTTAGGACGATAAAGAATCTGAAAAAACGTGGATGGTTTATTGCCCATACTTTTTTTATATGGATGATGTACTTATTGGAGATCTATGTTGGGTTTTCAGCATTGGCGGCTACATCACATCTCACTATCATTCATGCTTGCAGTATACTTAGCCTGGCAACTCTTGGGATGATCGTATCACCTGGGGGGATTGGTGCATTTCCTTTGGCTGTGGAAGAAGTACTCAGGATCTATGATATTCACAATGTTTCCTTTGGATGGCTGATCTGGGGTGTATCTACTGCAATCATTTTAGTCGGGGGACTTATCTGCTTTGGAATGTTCTTGTATAAAAATAAGCAGCTTCATTTGACAAAGAGTCTGCAGACAGAAATAATTGAAGATCTTAAGATCCATAATTCAACAACCGATCGGGGAGACTCTTACGATAATGAGTAAACGCAAAATTATACCACGTGATATAAGTTGGTTGGCCTTCAACGGCCGGGTATTGCAGGAAGCCGCAGATGAAACCGTTCCACTAAAAGAGCGCCTCAAATTCCTGGGTATTTTTTCCAACAACCTGGATGAGTTTTTCCGTGTACGGGTAGCTACTCTTAAACGCATGTCTCTCTTTGGAAATAAAGACCGGATACACCTGGAAGTAGCTCCTGAAAAAATTCTGGATAAAATAAATTCCCTTGTAACTGAACAACAAAATGAATTTAACAGGATATGGAATGAGATTCTAAGGGAACTAAAAAAAGAGAAAATCTTTATTGTAAATGAAAAGCAGCTTAACCGGGAGCAACAAAAATTCATACTGGCTTACTTTGATGAAGAAGTGAGGCGCAACATAGTTCCACTTATGATCGAGACTATGCAGGAGTTTCCGACACTCAATGATAAATCCATCTACCTTGCATGCAAGCTCTCAAAAAAAGATGGAAGTATTCCTCAGCGTTTTGCATTGGTATCTGTCCCTGTATCAAGGGTATCCAGGTTTATTATACTTCCTTCAACTGCTGAAGAACATTATATAATCCTGCTGGAAGACCTGATCCGGTTCTGTTTACCACACATTTTTTCATTCTTTGGTTATGACAGCTTTTCTTCACATATCATCAAGGTAACCCGTGATGCGGAGATCGATATAGACAATGATGTGTCCACATCTTTTATACAAAAAATTGAAAAGGGATTGAGAAACAGGAAAAAAGGAAAACCTACCCGATTCCTTTTCGACAAAGACCTTGAACCATCGTTACTCACCTACCTGATAAAGCGTTTGGGCTTATCAGTAAGAGACAATATACAATCAGGTGGACGCATTCATAATTTTAAGGATTTCATGAACTTTCCTGACTCTGTATTCAAAATAAAAAATCCAAGAAAGAAACCATTTATTCATCCTGAATTAAAAAATGTCAATAGCGTTACCAGGGTAGTTATGGAGAAGGATATTTTATTGAATTTCCCTTATCATTCATTCGACTCTGTAATCGATCTACTTAGAGAAGCTGCAATAGCTCCGGATGTTATCAGCATAAAAGTTACCTGCTATCGCTTAGCCCCACAATCCAAGATAATTAACGCATTAACCAACGCGGTAAGAAATGGTAAACATGTTACAGTGATACTTGAGCTGCGCGCAAGGTTTGATGAAGAAGCTAACCTGGAATGGAAAAAGGATATGGAAGATGCAGGTGTTAAAGTGATCATCGGACCTCCTAATATGAAGGTACATGCGAAGATCTGCCTTATTAAACAAAAAATAGACAACCATACCATCCATTATGGATTTGTCAGCACTGGAAATCTAAATGAAAAAACAGCAGCGGTTTATGGTGACCATTGCATATTAACTTCAGACAGAAATATAATGGCAGATGTTAATAGAATGTTTAACTACCTCGAAAAAGGAAAGAGCATCGCCCCAATGAAACACCTGTTCGCAAGCCCGTTTTCAATGCGAAAGCAATTGATTCTGCTGATAGATAAAGAAATTAAGGCAGCTAAGGCACATAAGCCGGCATCTATCATCCTAAAACTAAATTCCCTAAGTGATGAAAAGTTGATCGTTAAACTTGAAGAGGCTGCCAGAGCAGGGGTTAAGATCAAAATGGTGATTAGGAGCATTTGTTGCATGCTAACTGAAAATAAAAAGTTTAAGAAAAAAGTAAAAGCTATAAGCATCGTTGATGAATACCTGGAACATGCAAGAGTAATGATCTTTAATCACGAAGGTAAAGAGAAAGTGTACCTTTCTTCAGCTGATTGGATGATAAGAAACCTTGACCATCGCGTAGAAGTTGCTTGCCCTGTGCTTGATAAACACATCCAACAGGAATTGAAAGACATTATTAATATCCAGTTTGATGACAACGTAAAAGCCAGAATACTGAATAACGATTTGAGCAATGAGTATGTGAATCCCAGGAATTCTAAGAAGATTCGTTCACAAATTGAAACATATAATTACCTGTTAAAGAAAAACTACAAGGAAAGTGCGACTGGCAGCAATTGATATAGGAAGTAATGCCGCAAGGCTTTTAATTAGCGATGTTCTAAAAGATGCTGATGGCAAGGTTATTTTCAATAAAGTAAACCTGGTGAGGGTGCCTCTGCGCCTGGGCTTTGATGTTTTTGAATCAGGTGAGATTTCCCCGCATCGCTCAGAGATGATTATGCAGACTATGAAGGCGTACAAGCACCTTTTGAACGCCTACGAAGTAACCTACCTAAAAGCATGTGCAACTTCCGCGATGCGGGACGCTACAAATGCCTCAGTAATTATTACTGAAGTAAAAAATGCTACAGGAATTGATATTGAAGTGATCTCAGGCAGTGATGAAGCAGCTTTTATTTATGAAAACCACGTGGCTGAAAATATGGACAAGGATCATTCATACCTCTATATTGACGTAGGTGGAGGCAGTACGGAACTTACTTTTTTCAGTAATAACAAATTAATCTTTAAAGATTCGTTCAATATCGGCACCATACGCCTTCTTAAAAATATGGTGAAAGAAAATACCTGGGATGAAATGAAAGATGCAATCAAAGAAAAAACAAAGGGACATAAAGAAGTTACTGCAATTGGCTCTGGTGGTAATATCAACAAAATATTTTCTTTAAGTAAAAAGAAAGAGGACAAACCCCTTACCCTTGATCTACTAAAAGATTATCACAAAGAACTTAGCAATGTTTCCTTAGCCGACAGGATTAGAATTTATAAGCTGAGGGAAGACAGGGCAGATGTAATAGTACCTGCATTGCTCATCTTCGTAAATTGCATGCGATGGGCTGGTGCGAGCGAGATTTATGTACCAAAAATAGGCCTTGCTGATGGATTGATCCAGCACTTGTATGAAGAGATAAAGATGAAGAATGTAATTGTCTGAATCACAATTCAGACAATATTAACATGCTGGAAATTCCAAATTCTTACATTCTCAATTGCTTTTGTATATTTGTACATCAGTTCACATTGCTGACTTTTTATCACCATCTCCAAGTTTTACATAATACTTTTAATTTTAATAATTCCATGCACATCGTGAAAGAACTCCGGTTACTTACAATCATTATTGTCTCATCACTTTTCTTTTTCTCTTGTAATTATTCCAGTTCCGGAAATAATGCCGGCAAAGAAAATGATACCTTGGTAAAAGGGCAGGCAGCAATACCTAAGGCATTGGATACAATTGAATTTAATAAGTACCTGAAAGCTATGAGCAATGGTGATACTACAAATAAATGGCCGCCCCATATGCCGTATCCATTGCCTGGAGCAATCTTGCCTTTCAAAAGGATCGTTGCCTTCTATGGTAATTTATACTCAAAGAAAATGGGTATCCTTGGTGAAATACCAAAAGATTCAATGCTTAAAAAATTAATCGAGACCATGAAAATCTGGCAAAGGGCTGATAGCTCTATTCCAGTCATACCCGCTCTCCATTATATAGCCGTTACTGCACAAGGAAGCCCGGGTGCAGACGGGAAACACAGAATGCGGATGCCTTTTCACCAGATTGATACGATCATTAATTGGGCAAAGGAAATCAACGCATTGGTTTTTTTAGATATTCAGGTAGGTGGTAGTACAGTTAAAGACGAGGTTTCGCCATTGGCAAAATATGTTACAATGCCAAATGTTAACCTGGGTATCGATCCTGAATTTTCAATGAAAAACGGTGAAGCCCCTGGTAGAAAGATTGGTACATTCAACGCGACTGATATAAATGCGGCCATCGATTTTCTAAGTGATATAGTCAAGAAAAATCATTTGACGCCCAAGATCCTCATAGTACATAGGTTCACACAAGGGATGGTAACAGATTATACCAGCATTAAAAAAGTGCCGGAAGTTCAGGTGGTAATGGATATGGATGGCTGGGGAGACAAGATATTGAAAAGGTCTTCTTACCTGCGTTATATCTATAAAGAACCCGTTGAATTCACTGGCTTTAAATTGTTCTATAAAAATGATATCAAAAAAGACAAAAATGGCCTGTATACACCGGAAGAATTGATGAAGTTTATTCCGAAACCAATTTATATTCAGTATCAATAAAGTTTTCTGAATTCATGAAAAATATTCTTCTTGTTTCCAGTTTTGTAATGCTGTCCTTAGATGCTTGTAATTCGATAGTTAAACAACCCGATCCGTCCGTAAAAATTGTGAAGCAAACAGATGATTCTACAGCTGATAAAAACACAGATGACCTCGCTACCATTCTCTCGCGGCCCGAAGTTCCAGTACTTTGTTATCACCACATCCGTAGTTTCAGGCCAGGAGAAGGTGAGCGTATGAAGGGGTATGAAGTAACACCGGAAGCTTTTGCACAACAGATGCAGACACTTGCAGACAGTGGTTACCATACCATATTACCAGGACAGTTGTACGATTATTTAACAAACGGCGCCCCTCTCCCATCCAAACCTTTTATGATTTCCTTTGACGATACCGACCTTGAACAATTCACTATCGGAGAAACTGAAATGAAAAAGCATGGCTTTAAGGGAATGTATTTCATTATGACAATCTCTATTGGGCGGCCACGCTATATGAACAAAGAACAGATCAAGCAGCTCGCTGATGATGGAAATGAGATATGTTGCCACACCTGGGATCACCATATGGTTACTAAATACAAGGATGCAGATTGGGATACCCAATTGGTAAAACCACAACTCAAACTTGAAGGGATCACCGGGAAATCTATACGATATTTCGCTTATCCATTCGGGTTATGGAACCAGGCGGCAATACCGGAATTAAAGAAGCGTGGATACAAGCTGGCTTTCATATTATCAACAAAACGGGATACTACTGAACCACTTTATACCGTGAGGCGTATGATCGTTCCAGGACAATGGTCACCAACCGGGATGTTAAAAGCAATGAAACTTACCTTCCATCTAAAATAACTTAAGAAAGGGGTACCATTGTATACCCGTTCTCAATTATATTTACCTGTTGAAAGATCGCTTATGACAAGGGAACAAAAATTCATGCAGGAAGCCATTAACCTATCCCGGCATGGCTTAATGAATAATGAAGGAGGTCCTTTCGGTTGTGTTATAGTTAAGGATGAACAGATCGTTGGAAGAGGTAATAATCGGGTGACCTCTTCGAATGATCCAACTGCGCATGCCGAAATAGTGGCAATAAGGGATGCCTGCCAGAATCTTGGGACCTTTCAATTGGAGGGATGTGAGATCTTTACTTCATGCGAACCTTGCCCAATGTGTCTGGGAGCTATTTATTGGGCCCGACCTAAGATAGTATATTTTGCTAACAGCAGGAAAGATGCAGCAGATATAGGCTTCGACGATTCAATGATCTATGATGAAATGGTAGCTGATCTTGATAAAAGGAAGATACCTATAATTCCTCTCGGCCGTGAGGAAGCACTTAAAATATTTAAAGAGTGGGAACATAAGGAGGATAAGACGAAATATTAGGGCGTCGGTTTTTGATGGCGCCGGGGCGCCACCAAAAACCTCATCGCCCCGACCGCTGCACGCTGATTATCTCTGCGGCAATACTCACTGCAATTTCTTCCGGGGTTTGACTATTAATTGAAAATCCCACGGGAGCATGAATACGTTGTATCCTTGATTCATGAATTCCTTCCTTCCTGTAATCGTCAAACATCTTTTTTACTTTTGCCCTGCTTCCAAGAAGCCCAATATACCTGAACTTCCTGTCCATTAATACCCTTAATACCTGGTCATCCGTACGATAGCCAAAGGTCATAAGTACTACAAATGTGGTATCACTTTCAGGAATTAATTCTCTTACCTCCTCATAACTATCAATGTGTACAAGCTCATGAGCAAATTCATTTTCCTTCATTGTATGCAAATCTGTACGATCATCGTATACGGTGATGTAAAAATCCATAGAGGTCATAAGTGAGGATAGCGCCAAAGCACAATGTCCTCCGCCTATGATGAATAACCGATTGCTGTAGCCAATTTTTTCCGTATATATCCAATGATCATCATCTTCCAAAGTCAATGTATAATGTGAAGTCGTTACCTGATCAAGGTAAACAATCCCTGAGGGGGATAATTGTAGCGTAGCATTGCCAAAGTTCTCAAGGCAATTAATAATTTTATTTATTTGCGTTAGGTCTTTTTCAGCCAGGGTATAAAGAAGTATTGTCTGTTCACCCGAACAGATCATACCAGATCTATTTTTTGTGGCTTCTTTATCATGCAATTGTTTCACCACCGACAACTCCTGTATATGTAGTTGCAATCTCTGTTTCGCAAGTTCTACAAATTTATGTTCCATTATTCCACCGCCAATAGATCCACTTATTTGCCCCTCAGCATTGACTGCCATAAAAAAACCCTGTCGGCCCGGGCTACTTCTTTGACTATCCAAAACATAGAGCAGCATGACCGGTATGTATTTTTGTAAACTATCGGACAGTAATCTCCATGTGGTCAACTGTTTCTTTGTGTATTGCATCAACAGGTTGTAATGATTTGGAATAAAGAGAAAGTAAAACTTTTTCTGGGGTGAAAGGCGCGCTGAATGATGGAAAGGCCGCAGGATTAAATGCTTTCACTGCATTTCTTATAGCGAAAAATGCACCGAGCCCATACATCAAAGGTGGTTCCCCTACTGCCTTTGACCTGAAAATCGCAAGATTGTCTTTTTTTGTCTCCAGGTAATTGATATCAATTTCTTTTGGAACTGCATAAATATCCGGCACCTTATAAGTTGACATAGCATTTGAAAGAAGCCTACCCCCCTTGTCATACACTATCTCTTCCGATGTCATCCAGCCTATTCCCTGCACTATTCCGCCTTCGAGTTGTCCTTTATCAACAATTGGGTTCATAGTTGTCCCTATATCATGAACTACTTTTACTGCATCAAACTCATAGGTTCCGCGCATGCAATCCAGTGTAACTATGGTAATCGCTGTTCCATATACATGGTAGGCAAATGGATGGCCCTTTTCAATTTTCAAATCAAATCCTATTTCAGGGGTGGCATAATGAGCATGCTCAGATAAACTGATCCTTTTAATATAAGCAGAGAAAATAACCTCGGACCAGGAAATACCAGAAACATTATCATTAGTAAGCACCCGCTCATTTTCAAAACGAATGGTTGAACGATCTGTCCCCGTAAGTTCAGCCGCCACCGCTTTCAATCGCCCGAGGATATTTTCGCAGGCCATCTGCACTGCTTTGCCATTTAGATCTGCTGTTGAACTTGCTGCTGAAGGAGAAGAATTAGCAATGCGAAAAGTATTGGTAGAATGAACCTTCACCTTTGAAGGATCAATGGAAAAAATAGTTGCAGCTACTTGCAACATTTTTGTATTCACTCCTTGACCCATCTCAACCGCCCCGGTACTTACACCTACACTCCCATCCTGGTAAACATGCACCAATGCTCTCGCCTGGTTCATCAATATCTTCGTAAATGAAATTCCAAAACAGATGGGCATAAATGAGATTCCCTTCTTATAGAATTTATTCCCTTCATTAAACTTGTCCACTTCATTTTTAATGCTATCCAACTTATACAATTCTTCAGCTTTAGTCCAGCATTCGTTTGCTTCACTTTCTGCTTTCTGGCCATATGGAAATTCATCTCCAGTGTTTAACAGGTTCCGCTTTTGTATGTCGAAAGCCGGAATACGAAGTTCATCAGCAGCTTTTGCAATCGCGGCTTCTATTACAAACATTCCCTGTGGACCTCCAAATCCCCGGAAGGCAGTATTTGAAGGCAGGTTTGTCCTACAACTATAAGCTGTTGCTGTGACATTTGGAACATAGTACGAATTGGTGCAGTGGAATAAAGTGCGCTCAAGAACAGCGGGTGAAAGATCCGCGAATGCCCCTGCATTCTGATAAAAGCTCGCTTCGTAGGCTACTGTCTTAAGATCCTTATCAAACCCGATCTTAAAATCAGACGAATAAGGATTGCGTTTACCCGTCATGCGCATATCCTCCATCCGGTGCAATGAATATTTTACAGGTCTTTTTAGGTGCCAGGTTGCAAGTGCAGTAAGGATTGCCCATAATGTAGCCTGGTCTTCCTTTCCGCCAAACCCACCCCCAATACGTGTTACATCAACTTCTAAGCGATGCATTGGAACATTGAGCACTTCGGCCAAATGTCGTTGTACTGCTGTAGGACCCTGTGTAGACGAATATACTCTGATTGAATTATTCTCTAACGGTAGTGAATAAGCACCCTGAGTTTCAATATACAGGTGTTCCTGGCCGTTTGTTTCCGCAACTCCTTCAAAGATATGTGTACATTCTTTCCATGCAGATGAAGTATTTCCAAGTCTGAATGTCCTTGGAGGAATGATCAGTTCTCCTTTTGCACAGGCTTCTCTTGGGTCGGTAATTATAGGTAAGGGCGCTATGTCAATTTTAATTTTCTTAACAGCAGCCAGAGCGATGTCTGTCGATTCAGCAACAACGAATGCCACAGGCATCCCATTAAAATGTACTTCATCTTCTGCAAACAAGGGTTCATCAGGAACAATTCCCCCAATCTGGTTTTTCCCAGGGATGTCTTTAGCCGTAAATATTCTCACTACTCCTGCCATTGCTTCTGCCTCAGAAAGATCCAGTGATAGAATTTTCCCATGGGCAGAAGGTGAACCGAAGGCAGCACCGAACAGCGTACCTGCGGTTAATGGAATATCATCCAGATATACTGACTCGCCCCGGGTGTGTGTGAAAGAATCTATGTTTTTCATTGAACGACTAATTTCAAAATAACCTGG
>JADGPY010000144.1 GCA_017882205.1 Chitinophagaceae bacterium | reverse complement strand
CTGTTCCTCCTGTTGTGGAAGATCCATTAGGATCGATGAGCTCCTTTTGGCACGAGTTAAAGGCAATACATAATACCAGTATGATTAAAGCAAGATAGGGGATGCGTTTCATTTGAATAAATTAGGGCGCAAATATAGCATTCTCTTTTATTTCTTTTCCACGAACGAGGTTAGTCATAAAAGCTAGTATACTGCTTCCAGATGCTATTCAACTTAATATTGCTGCCCACGAGACCTAAATATATTCTTCATCTCCCACCTCCAGGGCAATTCTTTTGTAAGTAAGTTGTATAAAGGGTTGACAAATGTTTTCGGGTTCCATCACCTTCAGAAATGCTATGCGTCCTGTTAGGATACGGCATAAACTGGAATTGTTTGTTGTATTTAATCAACTCGTTCAAAAGAACTTCTGCATTACTATAATGTACATTATCATCCCCGGTTCCATGTATATACAATAGATTTCCTTGTAGATTTTTTGCATAATAAATCGGCGAGCCTTTTACAAAATCCTCTTTATTTTCCTGGGGTAAACCCATATACCTCTCCTGGTAGATATTGTCATAAAATAATTGGTTGCCTACTGCAGAAATGGCAATCCCGGTTTTATAGATTTCAGGGTATTGAAACAATAAATTCAGGGTTGCTGAACCACCTCCACTCCAACCCCATACCGCTACCCTGTCTTTATCGAAATAAGGCCTTTCTAATAGTTTTTTTGCAGCCATGGCCTGGTCATGAATGTTTATGATCCCAATTTTTCTATATATAGATTTTCTCCATGCCACACCCTTTAGTGCGGGAGTGCCCCGATTATCAACAGACACCTGGAAATATCCATCATGGCTCATATTACCAGCGTACAAAAAATTATTCTGTCCACCATAGGAATCCTCAGTAGTAATGGCAGCCGGTTCGCTGTACACATAAAATACTAAGGGATATTTTTTGGTACTATCGAAATTTTCGGGTTTTATCATCCAGCCATCAACGGTAATATTATCTTCTGTTGTTAGGGTAAAATAATTTATGTTGCTGTTTTCGTTAGATTTCATTGTATGAGCAAGGCTCTTGGACTCATCCAATGCTTTATGATCAGGTAAAGAGATCCATTCTCTTGCCGGAAAAGTATTGTGATTTGAGAATCCATGCATGGCATAGGCGGCATTAGGTGATATGTTGTAATCATTTACACCTTGCGGATTCTGTGGTGATATCTCTTCAGCATTGGCTTTACCATCCAGCCTTGTGCGGAACAGATATAACTGTGTGGCATTTTTAGGAGATGCCATGAAATAAACATACTGACCGGCATCATCAATAGCTTTCAGACCTGCAATATCATAATCACCTTTCGTTAGCAGCGTTTCCTTTTTTCCATCATGACTTAGCTTATAAATATGTCTCCAACCATCTTTTTCTGAGACCCATAAAAAATCATTTCCCTTATTGATCCAATCCCATCCAATGGGATCATCATCATTCCAGACAGATTTGATATCGATCCAGGCTTTATCACTTTCTTCATAGAAACTTTTAGCCACACCCGTTTCCGGGTTACAATAAAAAAGCTTGCTTTCATTTTGTTTCCGGTTAAGCTGCTGAACTACGATCTCATTTGAATTTAGCGACCACTCCATTCGTGGCAGATAGTGTTCCTGGGGATCTCCGGGGATGTTCATCCAGGTTATCTTTCCACTGTTGATGTTGATCACCCCAATACGAACAGGGGAGGGAGGCTCGCCTACCTTCGGATACTCTACCGGGATAACTCTTGAATAGATAGAATCAGTTGTATTAAGCATATAATAATCCCTGATCTTAGTTGCATCTACCTGCCAAAATGCAATCATTTTACTATCGGGGCTCCACCTGAAACCATCTCTGCATCCAAATTCTTCTTCGTACACCCAATCGAATGTTCCATTAATGAATTTCCTTGTACCATTCTTAGTTAGTTGAGTTACCTGGTGTGTTGCCAGGTCTTCCATATAGACATCATGCTGGCTCACATATCCTACTTTTTTTCCATCAGGTGAAAATTTTGCAAACATCAGAGATTGGTTAGGCAAACCGCTTCCTAACTGTCTTAATTTGTTTGAAGTGATATCTAAAACCCAATAATCTCCACGGGTATTATATCTCCAAACTTTTGCTGTATTTGTATAGATCAGCAATTTTGAATTGTCGGTTGAGAAATTGTAGATATTGAATTTAAGCGGGGTGGTTCGTCCTTCAGGAGTTACTTGTTCTTTTTTTATAAGAATAGTTTCCGCATTAGATTTGACATCCGTTTTAACTATACCTCCATCCTTTATTTTCATGTATGCATTGCCATCGGAAGTCCAGTTTATTTCCTTTGCTCTAAATTGACAAAAGGAAATTGAGGTAATGCAAATCAATACAACGGTTAATACAGGTTTACACATTTTAAATATCATCTCTTTATTTTTAGTTGCTAAAAATAAGTAATTAACGGATGGTTGACCGACCATCTGCATAAAAGATTTTTAACTTTGAGGATGGCAGAGAAAGAAAAACTACGATTAGACAAATATTTGTGGGCTATCCGGATATTCAAAACAAGAAGCCTTGCTTCAGATGCTTGCGGCAATAGCAAGGTAAAATACAAGGGTGTGAATGTGAAAGCCTCAAAGCCCGTATCTATCGGCGACCAATATGAAATTAAAACTGAAGCAAGGAAGTGGGTTATAGAGGTTGCTGAACTCCTGCACAACAGGCTACAGTATGCCGAGGCT
>JADGPY010000143.1 GCA_017882205.1 Chitinophagaceae bacterium | reverse complement strand
GAACTATATAACAGGTTTTGCAGTTCTTAATCCGGTTGCATCTATATTTGGTTATTCCAGGGTAGCGCCGAAGGTAAAGTTTAGCACAACATTTGGTTCAGGATATACAACCTATGGAAGCAATCTGCCGGATGAATTTATAGGAGGATATGCGAATTCTCAACCTTCCTATTTTGTAATCAAAGCACCAACTACTTTAACAACTATTCTTACCAGTTTTTTAGCCTATTATGACGGTGGAGGTTATTCGCCCACAGATGATAATGATGCAGGCTATACATCTGTTTATGGTTCTGGTAATGCAAGTACTTTAAGCCAGGCAAACACATTCTGGTGGCGCATGCAAGCTATTACTACCAGTGTAAAACAATGGTAACTGCTTCAAAAATCAAAAGCTCCGCAATGAGGAGCTTTTTTGATTGTCAGAAAATGTTAGATAAAATTGCCTGTAATTTTTAAGGCTTGCCAAGGCAAAACCTTTTCCGAAATCAGTTTTCAGAACTTAGTTTCATTAATTTTTAGATCATTTTGTTTCGTTATAATTCCTCCGGAATGTGGCCTCGCCAGAGCTACAAATTTGTTTGATTCTCAAGATAGTGTGAAGTTTCCGTAAAACATTTTACATTCTACCAATTCAAATCCGGAGCATTAAACTAACCTTACATTACAATCTGTTTTTCGCCTTTTGAAAATATTGCGGTATATACTTGATTAAACAGGGGGACTTCAGTATGAGCTTTTTTACCTTATTGGTAGACGCTTTTTAAATTGAAAGGCCTATATTGCCTGGTTAATCAATCAGGTTTTAATGTATGATCTCTTTTCTATATTTTTACATAAATGTTTCCGGATGATACCCGAAATAAAATTAATAATATTTATCAATTTTTCATCTTTCACTTTGCCGTCTAATCTTAAATGCAAATAATATAAACTTCCGCTAAGAAAAGATAAATTCATTTTAATGATATTGGCGTTTCTTTCTGTTGCATTGTAAACTTTTATTCCAATACTATTGTAGATTTCTACCTGTGCAAAATTGAAAGGAGAGAAACAATTTATTATAAAAGTTCCTTTACTTGGATTTGGATAAACCTGGGTAGTTTTAACTATGTTTAGACAGGAGGATTTAAGAATCGAAGAATAAGTAAACCTTCCATCTATAATAGTTTGTCTGATCCTATAGATTTAGTCATTTTGTTAATTTGAACGAAGTGGCAACTAAGAAAGCAATGGCTCGCTGAGCGTAAGAAAGAACGGGAATATGAGAGGACATATCTTCAAAAGATCCCCGAATTTCTCGGGGGAGATGAAGGTCTAACCGCTTATATCAGCAGAAGACTGAGTTATAGAGGAACCAGCCTCGAAAATGATAATCGGCCCATTCATTTATTATCCTTCAGTTTTTATTTTAGATGAATATGGTCGCGCATATAATATAACTATGCTTGATTTTACAAACGCCGACCTTGATAAGTTGATAAAATATTCTGGAAGGGATGCCAGCATGGAAAATGAAATGTTATAAAAAATGGGGGCCCATAACGAAGAATTATACTATTCACAACTGACCCATGAATAATAATAATGTATGAAATGAAAAAGGTAAATCGTAGATGTCAGTATTTAATTATCAAACTAGTAATTTCGATATAAAGTGAAACCTGCAGAATGTCGGACTTACATAATGAATAAATTATTATAACATTTACATGCTTAGAGCCTATTCTGTTTTAGGAAAAGTGCGATGGTAACTTGGCTTCCTAAATTACAATTATCTTACAAAAAACAAAATCATTCAGCCTTATGAAAAGACTAATATTATCTCACCAACACAACACTTCCTCTCTGAGTCTTCGGCTGCTCATTATTAAACTGGTATTCGCAATACCATACAAAAGCATCTGTATCAAGATCCACTCCAAGGTATTTTCCATTCCATCCAACACTGGTATTAAAAGTTTCAAATACTCTTTCACCAAAACGGTTATAAACTATTAAATGGAAATGTTTCAGGAGTCCGAATATGGTTGCTTTGAAAAGATCATTATGTCCATCACCATTAGGAGTAAATGCATTCGGGAAATAAACAGCCCTTATGCAATTTTTCGGGGCAACATTAACGTATTCCTTTCCAACACAACTGCTAGCATTAGTGACCTGCAACCAATATCTTCCCGGAGATGAGATGCTTATTTGGGATGATACTGACCCTGTTGACCATAAATATTTAGAAAAGGGCATTAATGATCTTAGAGTTATAATCTGTGCTTCACAAACTGCAGTATCTTTTACTAGAAAGTTTGAGGGTTGTGGCAATAGATCACTTATAATAGCGGTATCTGAAGATGAGCAGAGGTATAAATTTGTTACTGTAACCCAATATTTTCCAATACCTGTTGCCGTATATAATTCATTCGTTGAACCATCCTGCCACATATAACTTAACCCAATTCCAGCATCAAGAATGCGATTTGATCCCTCGCATAAAGTTGAATCCTTATTTAGCACTACTACTGGCGAAGGCTTCAGCTGTGTTATGGAAAGTGTATCCCTCGAAATACATGAATTGGGATTTGTAGCCATGACTGTGTATCTCCCCGCCGATGAAACAACAATCTGTTGCGTTATAGCTCCTGTGCTCCAGATATAATTAATAAACCCGCTTCCCGCATTTAGAGTTAATGTTCTCCCCTGACAAAAAGAAGTATCGTTGCCAAGATTTATGGGTGTTTTCGATAATATTGATAAAATATTAATTGTATCTCTCGAATGACATTGATTGCTATCAATAGCGTCTACCCAGTAAGAGGCGGCAGTTCCAACGTGAATCTGGTTAACAATCTGCCCTGTGCTCCACAAATAAGAGGTAAAGGCATTCCCGGCATTTAAGGTTAACAAATCACCAGCGCACAAACTGGTATCATTCCCAAGATGTATAGCAGCAGGAATATGTAAGGTTAATAAGTTAATGGTATCTCTTGCTTTACATCCATGATTATCAGTACCAACTACCCTATATGAACCTACGGAGGATACTGCAATTTGCTGACCTGTTAAACCATTGTTCCATTGATAAGAGACAAACCCTGATCCAGCATTTAACTGCAAACTTGTTCCAATGCAGATGCTGGTGTCATTTCCAAGTGATATCGGCTGTATGTTATATAATGATATTCTTATACTATCTTTCATAATACATCCGTTCGACTGCACGGCTGTTACTGAGTATAACGTATCCACTGATGGCCATACAGTAACGATACTCCCAAATGTGTTATCCATATTATAATTTGGCAACCAGGTATAAGAAACAAATCCGGGGTTTGCATAAAGAATCATTGAATCCCTTCTGCATATTGTTGTATCGTTGCCGATAAATAATGGTAAGGATGCGCCAGATGAAACTACCACTGTGTCACGCAGAACAACGTTACAATAGTTTTTAACGGATACATAATATGTGCCTGGGACTGTAACTGTAAATAATGAATCTGTTGAACCATCCTGCCACAGGTATGTTTTAAATCCTGTCCGGGCATTCAATACAAATGTTGAAGACCCGCAAATTGCTCTGTCCGGGCCTAGATTGAGACTGTCGGGGCTAAGCATTATTCTGGCAGTCAATGTTTTTGTAATCACATTACAACCGGAGTTGATACTTGCACTTATGTTTGTAATCCCTGATTTGCGAAACAATAGTTTTAAAGTTGTATCGGACGTGGAGGTAATAGTTACATAAGATGTGTCATACTGCCAAAAGGCTGGTGATGTGCAACCCGGGTTCCTGGTGATGCTATAAGTAACCGTATCTAATAAATTACATAGCGTATCTCTACCGGATAATATTAGTTGGTTGCAATTTGCCGGTTCGTTACAATTTTCATCTGCCTTAAAATAGATATCCCTCGTAATAAGATTGAAAGTAGAACTTGTAAAGATATTTTCAACAAAAGATCCATTAACCCTGGTTGGTTGCTCCAGAAAAGGATAAACAACTGGTGCAGTTGCTGTAACAAGAGATCCATAACAAACTGCTGAGGAATTAGCCGTGGCCTTAATATTGCCTAAGAGATCTGTTTTAATTAAAGCGCCATGATCACCGGATGGGTAGTCATAATTATGTGCTACCAACAATAAATTATTTCCCGATTGCTTTAAAGAAAATACGCCGGTATTTTTTAAATTCGGGTAATTTCTCAACCATTGTATCACCCCGGATGAGTTAAAACATACCATGCTCAATGTAGTGTCCAATCCATATATTGCCTGGTTGCTGAATATAAAATTATTATCAATCGTTTTTATTAATTCTGTGGGATAGTGCCAGCTCCAAAAGAATTTGAACACCTCGGCACTAAATTGTGGTTGGTTTAGTATAACACTGTTGAGCAAAGTGCCGTCAGTCTTCAACACTTTTAACATGGCTAGATTATACCTGGAATTAAATAACCCCACAGGAGTGGTAATGATATAAAAAGCAAATATGGTATCCCCAATTGTGTATATAGATCGCACATAAGGATTAGGAGAACCAACAGTTCCGAATGTAAAATTTTTTGACCACACATAATTTCCTGTTTGTCCGTCTAACTTTACCAACATCATCAATCGATTATTAGCGTAATCATCAGCAGCCAAATAAAGATTTTGACCATCAAAAGTCATCGTTCTAAAAATGGGGGTGCTGGCGTAATATTGAATTTCCCGCCGCCAGATAAAGCTACCGTTAGCATCGATTTTTATAACAATAGTATAGGTTGGCCCTGATCCCAGGGCCTCTGCTAACACGACAAAAAATCCGCCAGCGTCAGCGGGAATTATATCCATGATCCTGCTCTCATAGTATTTTTTATAACTCTTCGCCCATATAACTGTACCATTTTGGTCAATTTTCATTATTACACTGCTGTCACCTGTTAAGCCAACCAGTACAAGATTATTATCGGGTGCCACTAAAATTCTCTGAAATATAAATGTATGAAAGTACCTGTTATAGGTTTTGGCCCATTCTACATCGCCATTCAATTTTGTTTTAACAATCATTGGCTGCCATTCAAGATTGCCACATAGAAAATAATGGCTTCCTATTTCTGTTGAAATATCAGGAAAAAAATTAGGATGCTTCCCGAAGTAGCCAAGATAAGTACCCGACACGCAACTATCAGAAATAGGTGGAATAGTGTCGCAAACAGTTGCACTGCATAAAACATTTGTAGAAAAATGGCTGTCTATTACAGGGGGGGTTATTGCAGGCATAGACTGCATGGCATTACTCATAATTGATACCCATTGGAAAGGGTTGATGGTATAATGCGTGGTATCTACCGGTTCGCTATTCGAGTAAGGTGCACACTCACCTGTATTACCAAGGAAGTCAGTTATGTACACGTTTATTTTTGATTTGAACCCTGTTGAATAGCCTGTGTAGTAACCAGCAAACGCAAAGCCCTTATCACTAATTCTGTCAACGCAATATAAATGCGTACCATACTGATAGTTCCATTTGCCCCATCCGCTAGTTACAAATTCATTAAAATTCAACATTCTTACATTACCCGGCACTGAAGTATCTGAATAAACATACATGAAACCGCTATCACTGGTTGCTACTGAAGAAATCATGTTTACTTTATTATACGCTACGGTACTGGCTCTTGCATTAAAGAAGATATTGCCGCCGGCACGTTCTTTAAAAAAAGACAATTTTGTATATGTATATTGAGCGACAGATCTGGAGGTCCGGAAAGTGTAGCTTAGCCCATTATTGATCTTGTCGAGATGAATCATTTCATCACTCCAGGCGCTATCATTGAAATATTTGGTGGACGACAAAACGGATCCATCCGATACATTCAATTTAACAAGTATTGCATCTCTATCTGAGGTAAAAGTATAACCGCCAACTATGATCCTGTTGCTATCCTGCATCAGGGTATTGAATCCATCATCATTGCCATTATCAAAGCGTTTACTCCAAATAATATTACCAGCCATATCAGTTCTTGTAATAACCCCATCTCCAGTAACTGAACTATCATTAACATTGGTAATAAATGCAAACCCTCCATCAGTAAGCTGAATAATATCTTTTCCCTTCTCTCCATGAACGCCACCGGCTGAATAATGGCGTGCCCAGAGTAAATTTCCAAGGAAATCCGAATGAACTACAAATGTTTCACCATTCAGATTTCCAAAGGAGGCAGTTGTTCCTATTGCAATGTAACCGTCACTGGTTTGAACTATTTTGGACAATACATCTTCTGCAGCACCGCCAATTGTTTTGCTCCACTGGATTGAACCCTTTTTATTTAATTTCATTATGAACCCGTCATTTCCTCCTGCACTACTTGAGGTAGTTTTACCGGTTAGTATATAGCCTTTATCTGTGGTAGTATGAATATCCAGGGCAACATCATCCCCGGCTCCGCCTATCCAACTACCAAAAGTTTCATGACAGTTGCTAACAGAAGAGCTATCGCATATGATCGTACGGCAAAATTGTGATGATGTTACATTATCGCTTTTAATGATCGGGGTGACAAATCCATTTGTTGTAAAATATTGTGACTGTATCAGGGGCCATGTAAACGCTGAAACCTGCAACAGATAATCCGATGTTGTTATGTTTAAGGTATCCGTATCACATCCGGTAGTGTTTCCATTAAGGTCAGTTTTAATAAGTTCAGCCTTTCCAAATGGATAAGTATTTAAATCTGTATGTTTACCGGAAATTGCAAAACTAGCATCACTCAATTGAATAATGTTAGTCATTAATTGTGGTCCCGGTTTTGGAAATTTACGGCTGAATATAGTATTGCCTTGCCTGTTGAATCTTATTATCTCGGCATCAGCATCCAGGTTATACGTATTACCCAAAGTACAGACAACACCAGAATCGGATACAGGTGCAATAAATCTGTCAACATAATTTCTCTGGGAAATATTCATCATTTTAGCCAACTGAACATTCCCATTCAGATCAACTCTTGCATAAGAATTTTCAGTATAATAACCATTATCAGTACCATGGCTAAATCCCAACAAAAATCCATTCAAAGAGTAATGAATAGTCTGGATCCGATCACTTAACCCTCCATTATCATATGTTTTTGTCCAATAGTGTTGACCAGTTATTGCGTTCATTTTTATGAGAACCCCATCAAACAGCATTTGATAACCACTGGAATAATAACCGGCTACATACAATGAATCTCCGACGGAAACCAATCCCGATGAATGTACAAAATGATAATAAAATCTTTTGTTCCATTGCAAAACACCCGTACTACTGGTTTTTATGATCATCATGTTACTGGAGTCGCCATACACAGGGTAATTGGCGCTTATTGCATAGCCATTATCGATTGTTTCTATAACATCACAGGCTGTGGGTTTAAACATACTACTGTTTCCAAAAACTGCCGACCATGATACAGATCCAGTAGCTGTAAGCTTTACTAAAAATACATCACCATTAGATTCTCCGAGAGAAAGTGTATAACCGATGGCGATAAAACCGCCATCAGTAGTATTTCTTATTCTTGTGAACTCATCATTACCTGTTCCACCGATTCTTCTATTCCATAGTGGATTACCTCTGGTGTCTACTTTCAATATAAATGCATCAGTACCACCTATAGTATTGCCGCCAGTTGATGATCCCACCATAACATAATTGCCATCAGATGATTGTATCATATCATTTGTATTATCATCGCTTCCCTGGGTATATGTTGACTGGAAGGTTGTATGCTGACTGCAAGTATCTGCAGATAAGGTAGAAAACGGGTAAACAAAATTATTTAAGGGGGAAGTACTGATATTAGAATTAACCGGTTGTAATTGGAATGGAGAGAATGTGTTTCTACGTTGATTCTTTAAGAGATGTTTGACAACTCCTGGATGAGGTGGATTCCTCGTCTGCGCTGAGACGTTGAAAAAAATTAGCACAGTAACAACTACATAAATTCCAACGATGCGGAGTGTATTAATTGAATGTCTGTTTATAACCGTGCTCCAGGCAATGCAGGAGATTTTCCTTTTCCAGGATTGAATCACACTTTCCCCGGTGTTTAATCTGAACCTGGTACCCTTATAGCATATGGAATGAAATATCAGGGTTTTATTCTGGAGCTTGGGATCATCCAGGTTCACATTTGGCTTATCTAAATTGAGATTTAACTTTATTGGCACAGAGGTTCGTTTTGAGCTACTGACAGTTTCACTGACAGTTTTTTGGTTTAGTGACCTTTTGTGCAATTTAGGGAAATTTGGTCAAACTCTTACTAGTATTGGATTTCAGGCTATAGGCGGCAAAGGAGGAAAAACTTCTATTTAACATAATGTGGCCTCGCCAGGAATCGAACCTGGATCTGGAGCTTCGGAAACTCTTATACTATCCATTGTACTACGAGGCCAAATGCGTTAATGTCCGAACTTCACAATATTACTTCCAAATATCTTTACCGCAATTGCGAGCAATATTACACCGAAAAATTTTCTTATCACTGCCAATCCGCTGGGGCCGAGTGCCTTCTCTATCCATTTTAAGGATACTAACACCATGTAAATCACTACACAGTTAATGAGAATGCCTATCAGGATGTTGATGTCTTCGAAGTTGGCTTTTAGCGACATGATTGTTGTTAAGGTTCCAGAGCCGGCGATCAAAGGAAAAGCGATTGGAACCACACTGCCACTCTTTGGATTGTTATCTGGCTTGAAGAATTCGATTCCCAAAATCATTTCCAGGGCCAGGATAAAGATGACGATACTTCCGGCAACGGCAAATGATCCTATATCAAGGCCTAGAAGTTTTAGAAACTCTTTTCCAAGAAACAGGAACAGTATCATCAATGCGCCGGAAGCTATCGTGGCTTGCAGCGAACGGATAGTGCCACCCATTTTTTCCTTAAGGGAGATCAGAATGGGGATCGTTCCTAATACATCGATTACGGCGAAAAGGGTGAATGTTGCTGTTGCTGCTTCCTTGGTAGTAAAGGCGGTGAAATCAAGCATGAGATAAAGGTTATAAAATTGCTTTAGCGCTCAGGGCGTCGGCTTTTGGAAACGCCTGACAGCGTTTTCAAAACCCTCATCGCCCCGACCGCTGCAAAGGTACGCCTTGAAAGGAAGTGCACTCGTTCACAATCTGGCAATATTTTTTACCTTAGACCTATAGACATGCTCAAAAATCATTTAAAAGTGGCCATCCGGAATATGCTGAGGCGTAAGGGTTTCACCGTATTTAATATTCTTGGCCTTGCAATCGGTATAGCATGCTGCATGCTTATCTTTCAATATGTGGCTTATGAAAAAAGCTACGATGGTTTTCATGAACATGCCAGCAAGATTGTAAGGTTGCGGCTGGACTTTCATGACCAGGGAAAGCTTACTATGCAATCTGCTACTGTTTACCCGGGACTTGGCGCTTTGTTGAAAAAGGAACTTCCTGAAGTAGAGAATTATTGCAGGCTGATAGATACCAGGATATCGTTTTTGAAAAATGAGATGGTGCAAAACAATATTGTTCTTGCTAATGATGAACGAAATGTAAAAGCGCTTGAGAATACTGGATATTATGCAGCTCTAATCAACCCGGTAAAAAGTTTAAGAACAGAATAACCTTATTACCTCCCTTGTAAAAATAAAATTTTAAAATAGTACCGATTGTGCATATCTTAACCGGTAAATATGAACAAGATTAACTTTCAAAATCTTAGGGATATTCTTTTGATTGTTGGCATTTACTTGTTTTTTTCTGGCTGGGTATATGTTTATTATTTTTACGAATATTTCGGTCTATCCAGCACAAACGTAAAAATCGAATATACTGCCTACCTGGTATATTCATTTGTTGTGCTGTCCTCTTTCCATTACTTGCCCATATTAGGTATAGTAGCGTTTATACTTGTTTTTTATTACTTCTTCAAAAACAGCCTGGTCATATTTGTAGTGG
>JADGPY010000001.1 GCA_017882205.1 Chitinophagaceae bacterium | reverse complement strand
TGAATGCCATAAACAAAAGGAAGAATACAATAAAAGTAAAGTATCTGGGTGACTGCCATGAACAGAAGGTTTGGCCAACGAACAAGTCTAAAAAAGGCAACCAGTAAATTCATGTTATTATTTCTGCACCGAAGTTAAATTATAATAATTTTAAATAATTGATTGTTATCGTAGAGACGTAGCATGCTACGTCTCTACATAGACGCTGTTTTAGTACCCAAATCCCAATGATCATTTAACTTCAAAACTTTTTCAATCACATCCCTTGCACATCCATATCCCCCTTTGATTTCAGAAATATATTTGGAGACTTGTTTAATTTCCGGAACTGCATCTTCCGGACAGCAAGGCAGGTGTGCCATAGCCATACAAGAAAGATCAGGAATATCATCTCCCATGTACAACATGCTATTCCAATCCAAATGTTTTTTTGTTATGTACTCAACCAAAAATAATTTCTTCTCAGTTACTTGCATGAATACCTCTGTGAGACCGAGTTTATGAAGACGATATGTAACCTCTGGAGAAGTACTTCCTGAGATCACAATTATCGTATAGCCCTTCTTTATGGCAAGCTGTAAGGCATATCCATCCTTGATGTTCATTCGCCTGGCCATCATTCCATCTTTAAGAATAAGTAATGATCCATCGGTCAGTACCCCATCAATATCGAAAACAAATGTCCTGACCTGCTTAAAGAGTTGTAGTATGTTCATGATTGTTGTTCTTTCTGGTTATCACGCCACTCGTAAACCCAACTGCTTTGGATCATTTCGAGATGTCCTTCATTGCTTTGATCAGCTTTACCTGCAAAATGAGGTATTTCCATCACCCATTTATGGAGATCAGTAAATCGCAGCCGATATATTTTACTTTCACCAAAATCATCGCCGAAACGTTCATATAATTTCATTGCGATATCTTCATAATCATTCCAATGGATTGGTGGTTCGAAAGACATAAATATTTGAGATTTTAGAATTGTTACCACTCATTCTCCCAAAAACTGGGTTTGATCGGGTAAGGTCACTTCAATTTCACCACCTCCAAGATGAAGTACGCACTGGCATCCCAGCCTTGAATTTAATCTTGGGCTAATTGCACGATCTATAAAGTCCTCCTCGTTATCAGTCAGTTCTTGCAAATAATCTTCTCCCTTTTCGACATATATATGGCATGTGCTACAAGCGCAAACACCCCCGCAATTATGATGTAGCTCTATGTTATGGGTTAGTGCAACTTCCAGTATTGATTGGTCTGATTCTACATCTGTAATAGTTATCGGTGAAAGTCCTTTCTGCTCAAATTTAAACGTAATACTATACATCTTTTATCTTTATCGGCTGCAAAATTATGCTTTAGAGGACAAACGCTCTTTGATTTTCCCAACTGCGTAAATTATCAGTATTATTTTTTCTGGTAAAGCTTAAGAATGCTTTCGGAGAGCTTAAGATAAAGATATTTGAGATCTGGATGAGCTGAAAGAACCTGCAAATGCTTGCCCAGAGTATAGATATCCTCACGTATTGCAGGACCCGTTTGAACAGTTTCCGGATCATTGTCTTTTATACGCATAGTTGTCTCTTCTATTAAGGGGAATAACTTTTTGAAGTCAATATTTTCTTTCCTGCAAAATTCATCTGCCATCGCAAATAAATGATTTGTAAAATTACTTACCAGCACTGCGGCAACATGATATTTTATTCTCTCCTCGTCATTTGCGATAGTTACATTTCCAGAAAATGATTCTGCAAACTCACGGATAAAATGGGTTGTTTCAGTTGAATTACCATCTACCATCAAAGGTATTTCAGGCATTGTGGAAGATTCTATTACCAGGCTCTGCAATGGATAAATGATTCCATACCGGGTAGAAATATTTTTGAGAACTTCCTTTGAGACAGATCCTGCCGTATGTACCACCACCTGGTTTGCAAAATGCATTTGTTGATCAAAGTGGTACAGTGCTGTGTCTGTAATGGCTAATAAAAATAGATCAGCTTCGTTCGCTGGCAAAGATTTGAAATCCCCATATTCACAACCAAATTTAGACGCAAGCTTTTCAGCATGTTCTTTATTCCTGCTCAAAACCTGGACTATCTGATGCCCCTTACTGTGTATAACCTTACCCAAAATTGTTGCCACGTTTCCAGAACCGACTAATGCAACCTTCATAATATTATCTTTGATTATAGTTATTTGTATACCACTTTCATGGTCTAACGTGCTTCTTTGGATGTAATTATAATATTTCTTTTGCTAAATAATAATTAATTCATCTACTTTGAGGCAATAGTAATACCAAACTCTGAAATGATCAAAACTAACAGATTACTAATCAAGTACATAAGGACTAAATTTTTATTTCTATCTAAAATTTCAAAAAAAATTGCTGCCCGTAAAGCGTTTAAACTCTTTTGCACCCCTTTTTTCAAAGGATCAACTCAAAAATCCATAGTACCAGGAACAGCTGAACCACTGCAATTTGAGTTAGACGGATTAGCGGTAAGAGGATTCCGCTGGAATAAAGGTGGAAAAGAACAAGTGCTGATTTTACATGGTTTCTCTTCCTCCATATCCAATTTTTACCATTATGTACTGCCATTAATAGAAAATGGATTCGAAGTGCTTGCATTTGATGCTCCCGCCCATGGTGCTAGTGAAGGCAAGCAAATTAATGCGGTAGTATACGCGAATATGATAAAAAAAGTTAATCAATTATATGGACCAATACAAAACTATATCAGCCATTCATTCGGAGGCTTAGCTATTTGCCTTGCACTTGAAGACTTACCTCATCATGAAACAACGAAGGTTGTATTAATTGCTCCTGCAACCGAAACAATCACAGCAGTTAATGGTGCTTTTAAACTACTCAGACTAAACGATCCTGATGTTAGAAAAGAATTTGATAAACTTATTTTTAAGATAAGTGGCAAGCCAACCGAATGGTATTCAATTAAAAGAGCATTGAAAAATATAAAGGCAAAAGTACTTTGGATTCATGATAAAAATGATGATATAACACCGTTGAAGGATGCTAAAAATGCACTATCTGATAATCCTTCTAATGTCAAATTTATTGTAACCAGCGGTCTTGGACATAGAAAGATTTATTGGGATCCTGAGATTGTAAGAACAGTAATTTCCTTTTTATAAATTACTCAATACAAAGAGGAGTAATATGAAATTAATTTTGATTTTTCAATTTTAGAGTAATTTGCACAGCCGATGTTGTATACTTGGAGATAAGAAGGAATATAAAACTCCCTGAATATATTCACTAAAATAAGCCGATGTAATCGGAGAATGTGCGTGCAATAGCTGGCATTCATCTAACATTGGGGGAGAGGTAATAAAATAAAAAACGAATGGCGAAGAACCTTTTAATAGTAGAATCTCCTGCAAAAGCCAGGACGATCGAAAAGATCCTGGGAGCGGATTTTGAAGTAAAAAGTTGTTATGGGCATATCCGTGATCTTGAAAAAGATGATATGGGTATAGATATACAGAACAATTTTGCACCTCGTTATAAAGTGCCGGAAGAAAAATCAAAAGTGGTAAAGGAATTAAAATCCCTGGCTAAGAAAGCAGATGAGGTTTGGCTCGCCTCGGATGAGGACCGTGAAGGTGAAAGTATCAGCTGGCATCTTGCAGAAGTGCTTGGACTTGATGTAAAAACTACTAAAAGAATTGTATTCCACGAGATTACCAAATCCGCTATTGAAAGAGCAGTAAAGAATCCTCGTATCATAAATATGGACCTTGTAAATGCACAACAAGCAAGAAGGGTATTAGACAGAATTGTGGGCTTTGAATTATCACCAGTTTTGTGGAGAAAAATTGGGATGCAACGCAGTCTAAGCGCTGGCCGTGTTCAAAGTGTTGCGGTACGCCTGATTGTAGAAAAGGAAAGAGAAATAAATCAGTTTAAAGCCACCAGCAGTTTCAGGGTAGAGGCAATACTTACGGCTACTGATAACAGTAATAAAACGATTTCCTTCAAGGCAGAAGATGGAAGGAAATATGAAATTGAAGGAGCCGAAAAATTCCTTCAAAGCTGTATCGGGGCAGATTATACTGTTAAGGACATCCAGGTTAAGTCTGGTAAAAGAACCCCTGCAGCACCATTTACCACTTCAACCTTACAACAGGAGGCTAGCAGAAAGCTAGGTTACAGCGTTAGTAAGACCATGCTGCTTGCCCAGAAATTATATGAGAGTGGGAAGATTAGTTATATGCGAACGGATAGTGTAAGTTTAAGTGAAACCGCTTTGGAGGATATTAAGACTGAAATTAACAAAAGCTTCGGTGATGCCTATTTACAACCTCGTGCATATAAAAATAAAAATGAAAGCGCCCAGGAAGCACACGAAGCCATTCGTCCTACTTTCATTCAAAATAGCACAGACGATGATGCAGATACGCGACGCCTTTATGAACTGATCTGGAAAAGGACAATTGCCAGCCAGATGAGTGATGCAATACTTGAAAAGACAATTGCCAAAATAAATATCAGTACAAATAATGAAGAACTAACTGCTTCGGGTGAAGTTATGAAATTTGATGGCTTTTTAAAAGTTTATTCAGAAAGTAATGATGATGATGAAATAGATGGAACTGCTACCATACAGGAAAGCCGGCTTCCGAATCTGACTGTTGGTCAAAAACTTGGCTTTGAAGAGATGTCTGCAATTGAAAGATTTACCCGACCAACAGCAAGATATACCGAAGCTTCCCTTGTAAAGAAATTGGAAGAACTTGGCATTGGACGGCCAAGCACCTATGCACCAACGATCAGCACTATCGTAAAAAGGAACTATGTTGAAAAACGAGAGAAAGAAGGTACGAAAAGAGAATTAAGAATCCTTAAGCTTAAGGATGAATCCATAATAAAAATTACTTCAAGTGAAATTACCGGAGCTGAAAAAAACAAGCTTTTTCCAACAGATCTGGGCCTGGTAGTAACCGATTTTCTCAGCCAGCATTTTAATGAAGTGATGGATTATTCATTCACGGCAAACATTGAAGAAGAGTTCGATAAGATCGCTGAAGGAAAGCAGCAGTGGGGAAAAATGGTAGGTGATTTTTATAAGCCATTTCATGAAGATGTAGAACATACCCTTGAGAATGCAGATCGTGCCAAGGGAGAAAGAGAATTAGGAACAGATCCAGTGAGTAAAAAACCCATTATCGCAAGAATGGGTAGGTATGGTCCAATGGTTCAAATCGGAGCACAGGAAGATGAGGAGAAGCCTAAGTTTGCTAAACTAAAGCCTCAGCAAAGCATTGAGACAATTACACTTGAAGAAGCACTTGAGCTTTTTAAATTACCCCGGAACATTGGTCAATTTGAAGGTGACGATGTACTTGTAAACATTGGAAGATTTGGTCCTTATGCTTCTCATAATAAGAAGTTTTATTCTTTGAATAAGGAAATGGATCCTTATACTATTGATCTGGAACAAATCGCACCGATGATTGCTGAAAAGCGAACTGCTAAAGATGAAAGAACACTAAAAGTATTTGAGAAAGAAAAGATCCAAATACTTAAAGGCCCCTATGGCGCGTATATTAAACAAGGGTTACGAAATTTTAAACTTACTAAGGAACAGCAGGAGAAAGCTGCGGATCTTACAATCGAGGAAGTAAAAGCGATCATTGAACATCTTAAAGCTAACCCACCTAAGAAGACAAGGAAAAGGAAGAACAGTTTTTAGTTCTTAAAACTGGTTTAATATGCAGGAAGATAAAGAAATATCTGCACTGTTTCACCTGATCGATGATCCGGATGAAGAGGTATTTAATACAGTGAGCGAAAAAATTGTTTCTCTGGGAAGGGCTATCATTCCCAATCTCGAGCATTTATGGGAAACAACACCAAACGAGGAAGTACAGGAAAGAATAGAATCATTGATCCATAAACTTCATTTTCGCGATCTTATTGAAGATTTTGTGAATTGGAAAGATGGCTCAGCAGACTTATTGCAAGGGGCCTTATTGGTAGCCAGGTACCAATATCCAGACATGATGGTCAATGTGGTTTTACAGGAACTCGAAAAAATCAGGCGCAATATCTGGCTTGAGTTGAACAGTTATCTTACTCCCCTGGAACAAATTAATGTGGTTACAGGAATATTGTACAACTATTATAAATTGAAAGGTGCAGAAGTTGCCTATGATATTCCCGAGGACTTTTTTATTAATAAGATACTTGAATCAAAAAAAGGCAATGGCATCGCAAATGGTGTCCTGTACCTGATCCTTGGTGAACTGCTTGATCTGCCAGTTAAGGCAATCAATATCCCAAAGCAGTTTATTCTTGGTTACTTTGAAGTGGATTACGATTTTCCCAATCCTACAGGACATATAGGAAGTAAAATAAATTTCTACATCGATCCACTTAATGGGCAGATCTATACACATAAGGATGTAGAGAATTATTTCAAACGCATTTCTGTACCTCCAACCCCATCATATTTCAAACAACTTAGCAAAAAACGTATCATTCAATACCTTTTGGAAGAATTAGCCAAATGTTTTGACGATGACAAAAACAGGTATAAGCAAAAAGATCTTATATACCTGGCTTCATTACTCGAAGAATAATTTATCATATAACATTGGTACGGTAATTAATGCATCAAATGCTTAATTTTATACCTCATCGTTTTGATCAATTAATAAAATATATTATATGCAATCTACTTTCAATAGGAATAAATATTTCTGGGTCAAACTGCTCTCTATTTGTATTATCACCGGTTGTAATAATGCAGCCTTCAACAATGCACAAGTAGATGTTTCGAAAAAGTCTGATAACACAGATTTTGATCTAACTCAAATTAAACTTCCTCCGGGTTTTACAATAAGCATATTTGCAAAGGTACCCGGAGCACGGAGCCTGGCACTAAGCCCTGGGGGTACGTTATTCGTAGGCACCATGGGTGATAAAGTGTATGCTGTCCGTGATGAGAATCATGATGGTAAGGCAGATAAGGTATTTACCATTGCAAATGATCTGAATACACCTAACGGAGTTGCTTTTCGTAATGGCAGCCTATTTATAGCAGCCATTTCGACGATCTATCGATTGGATAATATTGAAGCAAATCTTGCAAGGCCTCCAAAGCCTGTAATAGTGTACGATAAATATCCTTCAGATAAACATCACGGTTGGAAATTTATAGCATTTGGACCGGATGGGAAATTATATGTACCAGTAGGTGCACCCTGTAATATTTGCGATCAGGAAAATCCTATATATGCATCTATAACAAGAATTAACCCAGATGGTACTGGAATGGAAATATTTGCACGTGGTATACGAAATACTGTTGGCTTCGATTGGAATCCTGCAAACAAAGAATTATGGTTTACAGATAATGGTAGGGATAATATGGGCGATGATATGCCAAATGATGAATTAAATAAAGCGCCTCAAAAAGGTATGCATTTTGGCTTTCCTTATTGTCACCAGGGAAATACCCTGGATCCTGAATATGGGAAAGGAAAAAATTGTACAGATTATACTCCTCCGATACTATTTCTAGGACCGCATGTTGCGGCCCTGGGAATGCGTTTCTATACGGGCAATATGTTCCCTAAAGAGTACAAACATGCAATTTTTATAGCTGAACATGGCAGTTGGAACAGAAGTACACCAATTGGTTATCGTGTGTCGGTTGCAATGCTTGATACTAACAATAAAGTGAGCGGGTATAGGCAGTTTGCCGAAGGATGGCTACATCCGGATGGTCCCACCAAAGGAAGGCCTGTAGATGTACAACAAATGGAAGATGGCTCTTTATTGGTAAGTGATGATTATAACGGATTGATATACCGGGTTACGTACAAAAAAATAATTAAGTAAGATCATTTGATCCAAAACAGAACGGGAGGAGATGCTCCGCATTTTCGATTAACTGCACTGGCCCTTCTATTCCACCCAGGATTATCCGAATAGGGTGTTGAGTTCTTTGTTGAAATTCTGTCAGGGTTTGCCTGCAGATACCACAAGGGCTTACCGGCTTATCGCTTTTTCCTTGTAGATTATTATAACTGATCGCCATTGTTTCAATTGCAATGCCAGGATATAGCGATGAGGCAGCTGATAATAATACTCTTTCAGCGCATAACCCTGCAGGATAGGAAGCGTTTTCCTGGTTTGTACCAGTTACAATTTCTCCATTTACAAGGCGTGCAGCTGCCCCAACATTGAAATTGGAATAAGGAGCATAAGCGAATTGAGTAACGGATCTCGCTTCACTAAGAAGCCAGGAATCTTGCTGGGTAAGATCATCCGATGAATCGTATAACTCAAATGTGAAATTATATTGCTCTTTACTCATTGTATTTTTTTGAAAAGTCTGTTCCAACGAGGTCCTGCATCCCAGCTAAACCAGATGAGTGAAGCTTTGCCTACAATGTGATCTTCTGGAACAAATCCCCAGAACCTACTATCTAATGAGTTATGACGGTTATCGCCCATCATCCAGTAATAATTCATTTTAAAAGTATAACTTGTTTCTTCTTTATCATTAATGAAATATTTACCATTGCGCTCTTCAAATTTGTTGTTTTCATAGACGGCAATAGATCTTTTATAACGAATAACATTGTCGGGAGTCAAAGAAATAGTGGCCCCTTTTTTAGGAATCCACATTGGTCCATAATTATCTTCTGACCAGTTATAAGACGCAACGTAGGGGAATACGAATAAATTTTCTTCGCTTGGCTCATGGATCAGCGGTTTTATTTCTTTTACCACTGGCATTTTACTCAACTGGTCTTTTTCACCATCTGTCATATTTACTTCGTACAGGTTATTCTGGCGCAAGGTTACTTCATTTTTATCAACATCATCAGGATAGAACTTGATACCAATCTTTACCATTTCATCAGGATCAAGAGGAGCGGTTGTAGTAACCATATATTTGAATTCATGTTGTGCGGGAAACGACTGTTTTACTCCGTTGATGTATAACTCCATATTCTTTATCTGCAAAGTATCACCTGCAATTGCCACACAACGCTTGATAAAATTCTCCCTTTTGTCTACCGGCCTTGAAATAATGATGTCATGATAATCATCCCAAACCCTTGAGCGGGCTTCCTCTTCAGTAACATGATCCATCAACATACGTCTTTGTATCTCCTGGTAATATGTTGTCCGGGAACCAAAATTCACCTCATCATTTATCAATGTATCATTAACCGGGAAATTAAAGACCACTACATCATTTCTTTTAACCGGGCTTGCAAACCATCTTGTATAAGGTATATGGATCCATTCAACATAGGATTTTATATTAAAATATGGGATGGTATGGTGAACAAAAGGCATTGCTAATGGTGTATTTGGTATTCGTGGACCATAGCTGAATTTGCTAACAAAAAGAAAGTCATTAACCAATAAAGTCTTCTCCATTGAGGGGGTTGGGATTGTATATGCCTCAAAAATAAATGTACGAATTAAGGTGGCAGCAACTATAGCAAAAACAGCCGCATCGATCCATTCCCTTGCAACTGATTTTTTATAATTGTTTACTACTGCAACTCCGGCAAATCGTTCATTTTTTGAAAATCCCAGATAGGGCAAATAAATAAATGGAATTAATGCAGTGGCACCATGGGCCAGAACAGAAAATCGTCCGAAGAACTCAACAAACTTTATATAAATCCATATATTAATGAAAAACCCGACAACTGGAATGAGCTGTAGGAAAAACCATATTTTGTTTAGCTGCATTTTTTCGATCATGCACCATGTGTTGTATAACGGTACCAGGGCTTTCCATCCCTTCATCCCTGCTTTTTCAAACATACCGTACAATCCAATCAACCGTAAAATGTAGAAAACCAGAAGTATCGAAAAAAGCATAGTTTAGGTTTTTAATGCGGACAAAAGTACCATATTAAATGAGTTAGTAAAAAAATGACAGATAATTGTTATCATTAGTTTAACACAAGCGAATTATAAGGTTGCTAAGATTTTATTTAGTGCTTCATTCACTTCTGCGGCTCTATTCATTATCATCATATGTCCACCGGTCGGAATAACTACATCAGCTTTTATTTTTCCGATCGGGAACATCCGGTCCCTTTTTCCATGAATGTGAAATAACTTTTTCGGTTTCCATACATTTTTCCAGGTTAGGATGACATGAATAGCCCAGTTAGAGTACTTTTGATTGATGTTTTTGCGATAGGCAGAGACCATTTCTTTCTCCTCCCCGGTTTCTAATCCCAGGTTATAGTTTTCAATGGGTTCGATTAATTTAAATGATTTCAATGGGATAAGATGGTGGATGCCTGTTGTACCTGCAAGTCTCATCCAAAAGGGCATTTCTTTAAACGACTTAATACTTGAAATCAGGATCACTGCCTTGGTTGGAATTTGCTTGGCAATTTCAATACACATCATTCCGCCAAATGATAAGCCGATAAGTACCGGGGCATCGTCCTCAATCTGGGCAGCCATCCTTTTAGCATAGTCGTGTAGCGATTCTTTGTTTACAGGAATCAACCATTGTATGAAATGAACTTCGTGATCTTTTAAGATCAATTTTGAAAACACCTTTTCATCTGATCCGAATCCGCTTATGAAATATAGATGGTTCATTCTCTTGTGTCAATGTTCAATGCGTTATTGCCTGCGTTAGACATATGTGTCAACATC
>JADGPY010000142.1 GCA_017882205.1 Chitinophagaceae bacterium | reverse complement strand
GTGAAGTCCTGGTGCTCGCTGGACAGTGAGAGTTTTGCGAGATCATAGAGACGCCGGATGGTCATAGTATTACCGTTGGCTCTTAATCCTCCGAACCAGAGAATCTAAATTATTATTTTTCCCAAGCCGCAGATTAATCCTCCGCAATGTAGTATCCGACATAAACCAGTTCATCGCATAGGGCGGCTCAATTGTAAATCTTTTAGACCTAAACAATGTATCCTGGCTCCATTCAGTGCTATCTTTATACAAAGAGATCTGCATATAATCGGCCTTCCCTTTATAATTATACTTATTGAGATCATTTACATAGTTTAAAAGCCTTCCATCATTCACCGTTGTTTGCATATCATAAGCGCCAACGATAGTAAGTATCGGCGCCATGAGGTCATTTTTTATCGGAGCCACACGCTGCATATTAGCTGCAGCAAGGTCAATGGGACTATTGGTTATATGCAGCACTTTAAAGTGTAGTTTCCTGATTTTTTTTGCTAAGGAAGAATCATCATTTCCGGCATTAACAATCCCACGAATAAGTTCCTGTACTACTCCGGCACCGGAGTTATCGAAGTAGCCTCCATCAACGAAATAATTGTTGCCTATATTGCCTGCTGGGCTAAGATATGGGAACCTCGCACCAAGAATAGATGCAGAAGTAATAGTAATATCAGAATCTCTATTTAAAAGCCCCAATACGTCCACACGATTGTTAAAGATAGTAGAATCAAGCTGTAAATTCGTTACTACTCCCGGGTTGCCATCCTGCATTCTTGTTGTATTTACAAAAAGAACTGGAAGATTTACCTTATCTCCTTTCATAGCCGGGAAGCTGGAAAATGGTTCGTTGAATGGCACACGGTATAAATTGGGATCATTATTTTTTGAAGACTCTTCAAAAGAACTTTCAAGAGCTGTTGCACGATCCTTTGAACTAAAGTGAAAAATATAATTGAAAAAATCAGGACCCAGCATCCTGGCGAAGGTGTAGCTGAAGTAATCCTGTTTCAGGAATTCCCGTGCAGATGAATCGTATAAGGGCTTTGTTTGTTGTTCTTTATCCCTCAAAAGCGAGAAGAATGTAGCTACCCCTACCCCGCCGCCCGAGGTTCCTGACAAACAAAATACATGATCAGAGAACCTGGTTGATAAATGATTTGCAAGTGAAGCATCTTCTAACTTTCCTAATACCGCAGCCGTCCAATAACCCGACCGTGAGGCTCCACCGTTAGACATCACAAAATATACATCATAATCATCCTTGCTGGTGTCGCTGATGTGCCTATCGTTTAACCAGGCCTTCAGGTATTTTACTAACGGCGGCCTTTGATCATAGTTATTGCTGTTATTTTTCAGATCAACGGTTCTTACATTATGCGTTTCTCCCATGCCAAGTATTACAGCCACAGTACTGATGATAAGGGCGAGAATGAATAATACAAAATGAAAATTTATTTTCAGCCGTATGGAGAAGGCGGTTACTGTATTCAGAAATGCAAGCAGCACCCCGAATGCAAGAATCAGGAAAGGAAAAGGGCCAATATTCCTGGCAAATGAAAGCGAATTAATCGCAAGTAAATAACAAATTATTCCTACAAACCCAACGAATAAAAAATATTTGAAGTAACCGGATTCTTTACGTGGCACACAGAAAAAATCCATTAGTCTTTCCAATAAACTCCTGGAGGATTTTACCTGACTTTGCGTTGCAACTTTTACTGCAGCAGCTTTTCGTTCCATCTGCACCCTGCGTAAATTAATATAGATGATGAATACAATATGGAACAGCAATAACAATCCAAACAACACCTGGATATTTATTTTTTGAGGAAGCATGCTGACTATGCCAAAAGCAATTATTAATAAAACCAGCATTACATAGAAAGTGGTGCGGAAGCCTGTTTTTTGCGCCTGCTTTTTCAAGACGAGGTTATTGAGGAATCTAAGTAGTAATAAAACAACAATAAATATTGTAAATGCCAGCTTCACGCTTATGGGATGAGATAGTACAGGCGATTGAAACACCGCCAGCTCGAGTATCAGGAAACATGCATTTCCAATAACTCGTGGAATCTCATCCAGGAAGTCGATCCCGATCTCAAAAAAGGGCCTGTTCTCTTCGTAGGCATTCGCAGCGGCTTTTTTATCGGTCCCGCACATGTCGAGCATTAATTGTTCCTGCTTTGATCTTTTGATATAAGATATGATCCTTGAGGAATACCAGTTTACATAGACCCAGAAACCAATTGCGAGGAAGAAAACGATCCGGGTTTGTGATTGATTTTCGGTGAAGGCCACAATAATATCTTTTCCCTGACCAAGGGTCCAGAAAATGAATATGCTAAAAAGAAGGAAGAGAATTCCCGGGAAGAAAAGCCATAGAGATTTTAATAACTGTGAGATAAATCTTATAGATCCATTGCGCGACCTGGAGGAAGTTGCAGTCATTGTAAGGTAAATAAAAGATGAATATTAGCGATTATTGTGAAATATAGGAAAGTTTTGAGGTTTATGCAAATTGATTGTGGAAGAAAGTACCCTCCTTTTAACGCTTTCAATGAGCTAAGAACAGTTTTAGTTTTTAGTTTAGTTTTGATGTTATGTCGAAATTTCTAATTACAGGTCTTGGCAACATTGGTAATGAATACGCCCATACCCGCCATAATATAGGATTTGATGTTGTGGAAGCCTTTGTATTGAAACATCGCGGCTCTTTTCAACTCTCCCGACTTGCAGAGGTTGCTGAAATTAAATGGAAGGGTAAGTTATTTATTTGCATAAAACCAACCACATACATGAACCTCAGTGGCCGGGCTTTTAAATATTGGCTTGACAAGGAAAAGATTCCAATCGAGCAGTCATTGACAATTGTAGATGAACTTGCTTTGCCGCTGGATAAAGTACGTTTGCGTAAGACTGGTAGCGATGCGGGCCATAATGGACTTCGGGATATTCAAAACATTCTGGGTACGGATGCTTATCCAAAACTGCGTTTTGGTATCGGAAACAATTTTCCAAAAGGGATGCAATCTGAGTATGTACTTGGGAGGTGGTTTAAAGAAGAAGTTCCATTAGTAGCTCTAAAAATCCAGAAATGCACAGAAGTCATTGAAAATTTCGCCACAATTGGGATAGATAAAACTATGAGCCTGGTAAACCATCTGACGTTTACCGCGCCCTAACTATGGCCTTGATTGAAGCCACTTTGTAGTTTACTATATTAATAAATTTATCGCGGTATTAGAGATAATTCTGTTTTTAATTTGTTTTTTTATATTTTCGTCATCCGAACCTCGAAACCTTAATAAAAGCGGCCACAATATGAAAATATTTTGCATCGGACGTAACTACGCTGATCATGCTAAAGAGCTAGGTAATGACGTACCTGATGAACCGGTGATTTTTATGAAGCCTAAAAGCGCTTTATTACAGACTCATACTCCCTTTTATTATCCTGAATTTACCAATGAACTGAACTATGAATGCGAACTGGTACTTCGTATTTGCAAAAATGGCAAATACATACAGGAAAAGCATGCCCAGAATTATTATAATGGTATTACAGTAGGAATCGACTTTACTGCGCGTGATATTCAAAATGAATTGAAGTCAAAAGGACTGCCGTGGGAAAAAGCCAAAGCATTTGATAATTCAGCAGCCGTTGGGAAATTCATTGACATAACCCCCCAGTTCAATAAAAAGAATATTAATTTTTCCTTTCTGAAGAATAAAGAACTGGTGCAAAAAGGTAACAGCAGCCAGATGATATTTTCATTTGACCAGCTTTTAGCCAATATCTCTAATTATTTCTCCATCAATATCGGGGACCTCATTTTCACTGGAACCCCTTCCGGGGTTGGAGAATGCGTAGTTGGTGATGAATTAGAAGCTTTCATCGAAGATCTAAGCCTTCTTGCTTTAGAGATCAAATAAAAATATATTTTTTTTTAGTATAATTTCGCCGACATGATTGGCGAGGATATTCTTTTAAAAGCTTACCACCTGATGTGCACAGCCAAGGCAATGGCAGACACCTATGAAGCAAACAGGCAAATCTGTAAATATGTGCATTCCACATCACGCGGACATGAGGCCATTCAACTTGCAACAGCTTTCCAACTTAAGCCATGCGATTATATCAGCCCTTATTATCGTGATGAAAGTATTTTACTTGGCCTGGGTTTTACCCCTTATCAATTAATGCTGCAATTGCTTGCTAAGGCTGATGATATTTTTACCGGAGGTCGGGAATATTACTCTCATCCTAATTATCGTGGTGAGGATAAGCCTGGGATCATTCATCAAAGCAGTGCAACCGGAATGCAAGCCATCCCAACTACGGGGATCGCACAGGGAATAAAATACCTGGAATATATCAATTCCCCTCTTCTGCGTAAGGGACAAAATAGTGAGGCACCGATCGTAATATGCTCCTTAGGTGATGCAAGCATTACAGAAGGTGAAGTTAGTGAGGCCTTCCAATTTGCAGTATTGAAACAACTTCCCATAATATACCTTGTCCAGGATAATAACTGGGGTATTAGTGTAAGTGCTGAAGAAGCAAGAACGATGAATGCATCAGAATTCGCCAAGGGATTTAAAGGAATGGAGCGAATAAGCATTGACGGCAGCGATTTCGTTCAGAGTTACGAAGTAATGCACAACGTTGTAAATGAAGTCAGAGAACAAAGACATCCATTTCTGGTTCATGCACGTGTACCCCTGCTGGGTCATCATACCAGTGGGGTGCGAAAAGAGTTTTACCGTACGGAAGAAGATCTTACCAGGCACAGGTTGGATGATCCAAATATAAAATTGAGAAAAAAATTAATTGACCTCGGGGCATCTGAAGATCAATTATTATCTATCCAGGCTACAGCAGAAAAAGAGGTTGCAGAACAATTTAACCAGGCAAACGCCTCCGCCGAGCCTGATCCATCCACAGTAGAAAAATATGTTTTTGTTCCAAGTCCGGTTAATGAAGAAAAGGGAATCCGAACACCTCCTGGCAATGAAAAAGTAGTAATGGTTGATGCAGCACTATTTGCTATCCGTGAGATCATGGAAGAATTTCCTGAAGCTGTTTTGTACGGCCAGGATGTAGGACTTAGATTGGGTGGTGTTTTCAGGGAAGCTGCCACACTTGCTGAACAATTTGGGGAGCATCGTGTTTTTAATACAGCTATTCAGGAAGCTTATATAATTGGATCCACTGTAGGGATGAGTGCAGTTGGAATAAAACCCATCGTAGAAGTTCAATTCGGCGATTATATTTACCCGGGTTTGAATCAACTGGTTACCGAGATCTCAAAAAGCTGTTATCTAAGTTGTGGGAAATTTCCTGTTCAGACCTTAATACGCGTACCCGTTGGCGCATACGGAGGTGGTGGCCCATACCATAGTGGATGTGTCGAAACCACCCTGCTTTCTATTAAAGGGATTAAAATTGTGTACCCTTCTAATGCAGCAGATATGAAAGGGTTGATGAAAGCAGCATTTCTTGATCCAAATCCTGTAGTGGTGCTTGAACACAAAGGCTTGTATTGGAGCAAAGTTCCAGGAACGGAGGATGCAAAATTACCTGAGCCTTCAAGAGATTATATCTTACCATTGGGAATTGGAAATGTGGTGCTAAAGGCAAATGATAACGCCATCCTTAAAGGAGAATCTTTATGTATCATAACCTATGGCATGGGTGTTTACTGGGCAAGAGCAGCTGCTAAAAATTTTGCCGGCAATATTGAGATCATTGACCTTCGAACCTTATTCCCATTGGATGAAGCCCTGGTTTTTGAAACAGTGAAAAAACATGGAAAGGTTCTTGTATTAACGGAAGAACAACAAAATAATTCTTTTGCCGAAGCGCTTGCAGGAAGAATTTCAAAAGAATGTTTTCAGTATCTGGATGCTCCAGTAGAAGTATTGGGAGCATTAAATTTACCAGCTGTTCCGATGAACATTATTCTCGAGAAGGCGATGCTTCCTGATGCTGAAAAAGTAGCTCGTAGAATACGTGAGCTATTGGAATATTAAGGCAAGTTCTAATCTTAATCTTAGGAATTAAAAACTAATCAACTATTTAACTGAATAACTTATAAACTAACTTAGAACTTAGAACCTTAGAACTTTCCTTATGACCAGTCCTTCTGAAATACAAACTACGACAAAAAAAGAGATTAAATTCCTTGATGGACCGCAGAGTAGATGGTACGACTTCAAGTATGCTATCAGTGTTTTTTTTGAATTCATAAAAGGATTCAGGGCATTGCATTTTGTTGGCCCTTGCGTTACTGTTTTTGGATCGGCCAGGTTCAAAGAAGATCATCCCTATTATAAACAAGCAAGAGAGCTTTCTGCACGGATAGCAGAACTTGGCTTTACCATCATCACCGGAGGCGGCCCGGGAATTATGGAAGCAGCAAACCGTGGTGCAAAAGATGTTGGAGGAAGAAGTGTAGGATGCAATATTGTGCTTCCTATAGAACAGTATCCTAACCGATATCTTGACAAGTGGGTTGACATCAAATATTTTTTCCTGCGAAAAGTCTTACTTGTAAAGTACTCTTATGCATTTATTGTAATGCCGGGGGGATACGGAACAATGGACGAATTCTTTGAATCGGTGACACTCGTGCAAACTAAAAAGATCAAAATATTCCCGATCATTATTTTCGATAAACAATATCATGAGCACTTGCTTGAACACAACCAGCGGATGAGTGAAGAAGGAACTATTTCAGCAAAGGATCCAAGTCTTTTCCTCGTTACAGATTCTATGGATGAAGCCATTGCCTACATAAAAGAAAAAAGTATCTTAGGGTTTGGACTTAAACCAGCACAACCTCCAAAACCATTCTGGGGATTATTTGAAAAGGGATTGAAAAGCGCTTTTACCCCATTACAATCTTTCATTAACCAAAAGAAAGAGACGTAGCATGAGAGACGTAGCTTGCTACGTCTCTACAGCCCTGAATAATAATCATACCCTCTTTCATACCAATAATCAGGAGGCCTTTCGTTGCTGAATGCAATGCTCCCAATCCGCTTCAAATTTTTAATACCATATTTTACCGGGATGATAAGGCGAAGAGGATAGCCCTGGTTCAATGGCAATGGCTTTCCATTCATCTCGTAACATAGCAGTGTTTGCGGATGCATTAGACTAGCCATATCAATCCCAACATAATATTCACTATTGGGTGTAACAAGTCCGGCATATTTCATTTTCGACTGATCGGTGAGTCCATATTTTTGAACAAAATCTGAAAACTTCACCCCGCCCCAATGGGTTACCTGGCTCCATCCCTCAATACACTTGAAGTCAAAAATGATTTCTGTTTTAGGAAGTGTTTTTATCTCATCCAGTGAGATCTGTAAAGTATCGCCTGGTTTCCGTACCAGGTGCAATTTCCAGGTGGCAGTATCAAAATTACTTTTCATACCCACGTCACCATTCACGCGTGGATGATGCACTGCAGCTCCAACCTGAAAGGTTTTTGCAAGATGATCGCTACTTAAAAAGTTACTGAAAAATACATCATCGGAATTCAATATTGTTCTTAGGGGTTTTAAAGCGCCATTATCCTCTGGTTGTTTTTGCAACCACTTCCATATGAATACTGCGCAGGTGAGCAGCACAAAAAAAATAAGGAAAGAAATAATGGTTCTTTTTCTTATTTCAGCAGAAGAGATCGTATATTCTTTATAGTTCTTCATTTTCTTTTAATTCAGTTGAATCAATGGTGGTGGCAGATGGCTCTTTCAAAGGGGGGTTAGCTACTACTTCAAACCCTGTAACCATTCCGCGAAAGTTGTTCCAACCCGCTAAGATTACCTGTATAATATGTACCAGGAAAAATAAAGCAAATAGCACAGTTAATATGAAATGTTCCGCCCTGGCCCATGCATACCCTCCAAGCAGTGCACATAATCCATGAAACTGAACCGGCTTATAAATTGAAAGTCCGGTCAATAATGAGCCAAGGCCCATTATTATTACACCCGTATAGGCTATACGCTGGGCAGCATTATACTTTTTTTGCGGTGGCAAACCTTTTCTTATATGCAGATCGTGCAATATTACCCGCCAGGATTCTTTTAATGATTTCCTATTCGGAAGAATTAATCTCCATTCACCTGAGAAGATAAGATACAGTACATATATAAATCCATTAATAGCAAACAGCCACATGAAAACAAAATGCAGGCTCATTCCTTCTGCCAGCCGGAAAGGTATGTTCAATGCTTTGTAAAATGAATCTGGAAAAAATTTCAGGACTGTAGTATTTCCCCATCCTAAGCGGTAAACATCATTGGCCCAATATATTAGCATTCCACTCCATATCATAATCGTGAGCACAGGAAAATTTATCCAATGAAACCACCTGATTGAAAGTGGATGCTTCTTAATGATTTTTTTCATTTATGACTCACAAGGAAAAATTATTAAAAATCAATCAGATGTAGATCACAAGTGTCAGCTAATTAGTTCTGGTGTTGAGGTGTAATTATCTATGCTAAAAATACAGTAATTCTTTGAAATTGAATCACGGAGACACAAAGACACGGAGACACAGAGTTACCCGGTGTTGTCCAAACGTAGCATACTACATCTGACTCCGTGTAACTTTGTGTCTCCGTCTTTCCGTGGTTTAATTACATCAACTATTTTGCAGGAACAAAATCCAATGAAGCAGAATTCATACAATAACGTAACCCGGTAGGCTTTGGTCCATCATCAAATACATGGCCCAGGTGAGCTCCACATCTACTGCATAAAACTTCTGTACGAACCGAACCAAAGCTATTATCTGTCTTTCCCAGCACATTATTCTTTTTTATTGGCTGCCAGAAGCTAGGCCATCCTGTACCACTTTCAAATTTAGTGTCGGAAGTAAACAACTCCTGTCCGCAGCAAATACATTTGTACAATCCCTTTTCATGATTATCCCAGTATTTACCAGTAAATGCATTTTCAGTACCAGCCCTACGAGCAATTTCGAATTGATTTTCCGTTAATTGTTTTTTCCATTCTGCATCTGTTTTGTTAACAGCAAATTTTACATTGCTTGTTTTTTGTGCGCAACTGGAAGCACCCATCAAAATAACTGCTAACGCTGATAATATTAATTTCATTTTGATTAAATTTAGTTACTTATCGGTAAGTTTGATAGTAGTAATTTACGTGCTATTTTCACTATTGGTTTTGATCATTTGTTAAGAAAATGTAAAATGACAATATGGGGTTATCAAACTGCTATGCCATTAAAACTAGCTCTTAGTTCTCAAATACCCAACGATGGATTTTGCTGCATTGGCCGAAGCATTTCCCCCTTTACTGAGTAATTCCTTCAAGGCCTTATAATCCTCATGTATTCTCAAAGATTTTGTCTGATCATTTAATATTGCCTTCAGCTCCACAGCAAGATTTTTACTGGTAAACTGTTCCTGTATCAATTCTTTCACTACCAATTTATCCATAATTAGGTTCACAAGGCTGATATACTTTATCCTGATCAGTCTTTTGCCTATTTGATATGAAAGTTGATTTGCCTTATAGCAGACTACCTCAGGCACTTCAAATAAGGCAGTCTCCAACGTTGCAGTTCCAGATGTAACCAATGCGGCTTTGGATTGCCGTAATAAGTTATAGGTGAGGTTGCTTACCCCCTTCACATTTTCATAACAACTCAGATATGTTTCATAATACTCGTCCGGCAACCCGGGTGCCTTCGCAACAAAGAAATCATATCCAGGGAAATATTTTGCGGTCTCCAGCATTACCGGAAGCTTTCTTCGAATTTCCTGTTTCCGGCTACCAGGCAATAAAGCAATGATTGGTCTTTCACTCAATCTTTGTATATCTTTTAGTTTTTGCTCTTCGATCACCTCTACAAGAGGATGGCCAACATATTCAACTTCAAAATTCCAACGTGCATAGAATTCCTTTTCAAAAGGTAAAATAACCAGCATTTTATCAATATTCTTTTTGATCTCTTTAACCCTGCTTTCTTTCCAGGCCCAAACCTGTGGGGATATATAATAGATCACTTTCAATCCCACGGTTTTAGCCCACTTTGCAATGCGCAAATTGAAACCGGGATAGTCGATCAATATCAATGCATCTGGCTTGTACTTAACAATGTCTTCTTTGCAGAACTTTAAATTTTTAAGTATTACGGGAAGGTTCTTTATTACCTCTGCAAAACCCATAAAGGCAAGATCTTTATAATCCTTTACAAGAGTTGCCCCGGCTAGCTGCATTTTTTCTCCACCCCATGCCCTGATCTGCGCATCATGGTCAAGTTTCAGCAACTCTTTGATGAGGTTACTGCCGTGCAGATCTCCGGAAGCTTCTCCCGCTATTATATAATACTTCATTTATCGTTTTTCTTTTTGAACCACAGAGACACGTAGAGACGTAGCACTCTACTTCTCACCGCTACATCTCACCGGCAATGTAAAGACGTAGCGTGCTACGTCTCTATGTCCCTACGTGTCTCCGGAGTTCAGGCTAAAAATTTAAAAAGCAATGATCCTATAGCATAGATGCAGGTAAAGGCAAAAATGCCCCGGGCGGTTTTATCCTTGTTTGCATTAATATAGAGCGTAAATAGTACCGCATTTGCAAGCAATGACAAGCTTACTGCCACGGTTATCAGATTTGGGTTCAATTTCAGCCACTCGAACATCTCCGACACTGATAAGCTTTTAAATTTTACATATTTGTAAATTATAAAGCAAATAATGGGCGCCACAAAACCTAATACTAATCCAAATACAAAATTGTCTTTTTTAAATATCATTTCAGTCCCAGTTTGTTTGTAATACTTTTTTCAATTCGTAATTCGTAAGATCAAATTGCACAGGCACTACGCTTACATAATTATGCTGTAGTGCCCAAACATCAGTGTCTTCACCTTTATCAAAATTCACAAATTCACCTGTAAGCCAGTAGTATTTTTTACCTTGTGGATCAATTCTTTCATTAAAATCTTCCTCGTACTTGGCATAAGCCTGTCTGCAAACTTTTATACCCATGATCTCTTCAACAGGCACTGCAGGAATATTTACATTAAGCAGGAGATGTTTATTCATCTTTGTTTTCAGAAGACTTTCAACAATCTTATGAACGTAATATTTTGAAGCAGTAAAATCTGCCTCGAAGCGATAATCAAGAAGAGAAAATCCTATGCTTGGAATACTTTCGATCGATGCTTCCATTGCCGCGCTCATAGTACCACTATATATTACATTTATGGAATGATTGGCGCCATGATTTATGCCACTTAAGCATATATCTGGTTTCCTGTGAAGTACTTTATCAACTGCGAGTTTCACACAATCAACTGGAGTACCACTTGTCTGCCACGCTTCAATATCACCATATATATCCACCTGGTTCAGTCGCAATGGCACACCTATAGTGATTGCATGACCCATTCCACTCTGGGGTTTATCCGGAGCCACTACAACAACCTGGCCCAGGCCTTTTACGGCATCTACCAAGCCACGTATACCCGGGGCCGTTATACCATCATCATTGGTGATCAATATGATAGGAAGTGTATCAGAAGCCATGAGAGAAGATTAAAGTATGGTGTTAAAGGTTTGCGTTAATGTCTATTATCAATTGAACCACCGGTACCAGGGTCGCATCACTGTATCCCTGAATGGCCATGGTATTGATGCAAGAATCAAAATAATTGCAAGCCCAAAAAATAACAGTGCGCGTTTATGCTTGGAAGAAGCAGTACTGGCTTTTTTTACAGATACCCTGCCCACGTGAACAAGTATCCAAGCAATGATCATCATCACCCCATGTTCAAAGCTGAAGAAACGATAGTCTGTGTTTTTCATCGTTTCATGGAAGTTCTTTAACCTTTCGAACCATTGCCCATTAAAATACAGGATTAGTCCAAGCAATAGCTGAATATCACAGCTCAACATGAACCAAAAATTACTACTACTGTCACCACCGGTAAAAGTTCGTTTACTGATCACCCCGCTTATTGCCCGGAAAAAAGTGAGCAAACCAAAAAGCAGAACCGCCCAACGAAGTAAGTTATGGAATATAAGTACTGTTTGCATTTTAAAATTTTTACAAAAATAAGGTTATTAATCTTTGATGTACCGCACCATCTCCTGCTGGTATTGCTGAGCAATAGTTCTTGCTTCGGCAGCAAAATTTTCAGTCGCCCCGGCATATATAATTGCCCGTGATACATTTACCAATAATCCTACCTCACTGTTAATACCTGCTATTGATACTTCAGCAAGGCTGCCTCCCTGGAATCCCACCCCTGGTACCAATAAAAAATGTTCAGGAACAATTTTTCTAATGTCCGAAATATCCGATGCTTTTGTAGCTCCAACTACAAACATTACATTTTCCTTAGTACCCCATCCAGCAACCTTTTCAATTACTTCTTCATACAAATAATGATTCCCTACTTTTATCTGTTGAAAATCGTCGCTCCCTTTATTACTGGTTAATCCAAGTACAATAGCCCACTTGCCGGGGTATTGTAAAAATGGAGTTATACTGTCCTTTCCCATGTATGGAGCAACGGTTACTGCATCGAAATTTAATACCTCAAAAAAAGCTTTAGCATATTGGTCAGAAGTATTTCCAATATCACCACGCTTTGCATCTGCAATTTTGAAATGGGTGGAAGGAATATATGCATTGGTTCTTTGCATGATGTCCCAGCCTTTCGCGCCCATTGCTTCATAAAAGGCACTATTGATCTTATAAGCTACACATAAGTCTTTGGTTGCATCGATGATCTGCTTATTGAATTCAAATACTCCATCCGGAAATGCCTGAAGATGCTTTGGGATTTTTACAGGATCAGTATCTAATCCTACGCACAAATAGCTTTTTTTTTGGTAGATTTGTTGAGAAAGGTATTGCAAAGTCATAGAACGAAGTTAGGCGTATTTAGCCTCTCCTCCAGCCAGACTCAGGCGAGGCTCCTTAAGAGCTCAATACCGTCTGTATCCAGTCTACTTTGCCTCTCCCGTGTTTATCCCGTGCTTCTCCAGCAGAAAAACTCAATATATACTGAATAGAGCCGTTGTAATGCCGGATAGCATTTTTCCGAAAAGACAAGTTTATTGCTTACATGCTTATCCTTTTTATTATTTCCCTTGCAATAGCAACAGAATTCTCATCCCCTCTGGCTACCAGATGTGAACCAATGCTTTCGCGTGTTTCCACATCGTGATTCTGGCTCAGCTTGAAAACATTTTCATGGCTTTCCACTTCTATTGTAAATCCAACAATAGCCTTGACCAAACGATCCACATATTCTACAGGCAGCTTTTGAAAAGACGCCTCGCTTTCCGGGGATTCATATTTATTAGTAAGATCTTCAATAATGGTTCGGGTTTGCTGCTCATCACCGAAGCTTATTTTTCCTTTTGCATGAACCGTAATATAATTCCATGTAGAGGCAACATTAGGCTTTGGATACCAGCTGGCGCTTATATGGCATTGAGGGCCGTTGAATATTACAAGTACATTATTATTATTCATGAAAGCCTTGTGGTGATCGGTGTTCTTCATCATGTGACCGGTAAAAATAATTTTACCATCCTTCTCCCG
>JADGPY010000141.1 GCA_017882205.1 Chitinophagaceae bacterium | reverse complement strand
CTTTTGGTTTTGCTATAGCTTCAACCTTTGGTTCTGCAATAGCTTCAACCTTTGGTTCTGCAATAGCTTCAACCTTTGGTTCTGCAATAGCTTCAACCTTTGGTTCTGCAATAGCTTCAACCTTTGGTTCTGCAATAGTTTCAACCTTTGGGTCTGCAATAGTTTCAACCTTTGGGTCTGCAATAGCTTCAACCTTCGGTTCTACTTTGGCCTCAATCTTTGGTTCTGCAATGGCCTCAACCTTTGGTTCTGCAATGGCTTCAACCTTTGGTTCTGCGATAGCTTCAACCTTTGGTTCTGCTTTGGCTTCAATGGTTGGTTCAACCTTCGTTTCAACCTTCGGCTCTGTTTTCGCTTCAACTTTTGGTTCAACCTTAGCCTCAATCTTAGTATCCTGGTTACTTGCTTCTGTATCCATTTTCTTCTTTAAGTCTGCCAGAACACTTAGGTCTCCCAAAGTTGTTTTTTCAACTTTAGCCTGGATTGACTTAACTGCTTTCTTTGTTGCATCACCTTCAGCTCGCTTCTCTTTCACAAATGCTTCTTTTTCCTCAGCTTTAGCCTGCTGCCAGATGCGTGTATGACTTAATACGATCTTCTTATCATTACGGTCAAATTCGATTACCATGAATTCTGCAATCTCATCCAAGCCAATGCTTTTCTCGTCTTCTTTCAGCAAATGACGGGCAGGGGCAAAACCTTCAAGTCCGTATGGTAATTGAACGATCGCACCCTTGTCATCTTTCCTTGTAACAGTTCCCTGGTGAATACTTCCTACAGGGAATGTTTCTTCTAAAGAATTCCATGGATCTTCTTCAATTTGTTTATGTCCAAGCTGGAGCTTGCGATTATCCTTGTCGATACTCATGATCACAACATCGATATCATGTCCAACTTTCGTGTACTCATTCGGGTTATTGAAACGCTTCAGCCAGCTAAGGTCACTGATATGTATCATACCACCAATGCCTGGAGATAATTCAACGAATACTCCATACGGGGTAATGTTTTTAACCAACCCTTTATGCTTGCTTCCTTCAGGATATTGTATTTCAATAGTATTCCATGGATCCTGGGTCATTTGTTTGATGGAGAGACTCATCTTCCTGTCTTCCTTACTAAGTGTAACAACTTTTGCTTCATGCTCATCTCCAAGTTTGAAGAATTCTTTTGCATTGATTGGAGTGTTAGCCCATGTGATCTCACTAACGTGTACAAGTCCTTCTACCCCAGGCATGATCTCAAGGAAAGCGCCATAATCTTCAATATTTACAACCTTTCCTTTTATAACTTCACCTTCTTTAATTGTTTCCGGTAAAGTATCCCATGGATGTGGAGTAAGTTGTTTCAAACCAAGACTGATTCGTTTTTTATCATCGTCAAAATCCAATACCACTACATTTAATTTCTGATCCAGTTTCAATACTTCGGTAGGATGGTTGATACGTCCCCAACTGATATCTGTTATGTATAGTAATCCATCTAATCCGCCGAGGTCTAAGAAAGCACCGAAATCGGTAATATTCTTGATTGTTCCTTCAAGTACCTGGCCTTTCTCAAGTTTACCCATGATCTCTGCACGCTGTTGTTCAATATCACTTTCAATAAGTGCTTTGTGCGATACAACCGCATTTTTGATGGCTTCATTGATCTTAACAACTTTAAATTCCATTGTTTTACCAACGAATTGGTCATAATCGGTAACTGGTTTAACGTCTATTTGTGAACCTGGAAGGAAGGTTTCCATTCCAAACACATCAACGATAAGACCACCTTTTGTTTTGCTTGTAACAAGCCCGGTAACAATTTCACCACTCTTATGCATTGCAACAATTTTCTCCCAGGCCCTTGTGGTACGTGCCTGTTTACGGCTAAGATGAAGATTTCCATCCCTGTCTTCTTTCTCTGCCACCATTACTTCCACTTCATCTCCAACTTTCAGATGTTGCATATCACGGAACTCATTCAATGATACAAGTCCATCACTTTTGAAACCGATGTTAATGACTACATCTGTTTTGGTAAGACCAACAACGATCCCGTTGATCATTTCACCATCATTGATTTGTTTGAAAGTATTCTCATAAACATGGTCATACTTTTCTTTTTCTTCCTTGCTGTAAGCAGTTACATTACGTTTGTCTACACTCCAGTCAAAATCATCATGCGCTGTTTGAACTGGTTGTACATACTTCCCGTTAGTTTTAGGAACTTCAATAGCTGGTTCTTCGGTTTTAGGTTCTTCACTTGCATTTTCAGCTTGTGAAGTTTCTGATGATGCCTCAGTTCCTTCAAGAGGAACATTTGTGTTCGCCTTCACAGGTTCATTTGTTGTTGCTGTAGGTGTTACTTCCACCTCCTGTTTATCAGCATTTTGGTTAATAATATCATTACTCATAAAAAATTTATCCCAACGGTTTTAAATTGGGAGGGCAAAGGTACGAAAAACCTCTTAAAATTCAAGACTTCAGTTATCTATTATAGCTATTGATTATTAAGCACTTAGATCGTTGCCAGCAGCAAATCATTGAAATTCTGTAGAGAAGAAATTTTCATGTCCGCAGCATGCCATCGTTTATCGTTGAACTGCCAGGAGGCGGGTACTACTATGCATTTCATCCTGGCAGCTTTTGCTGAGATCATGCCATTAAAAGAATCTTCGAATGCCAGGCAATTGGTGGGGGATGAATTCAATAAGGTTGCGCAATCAAGATAGACCTGTGGATGAGGTTTGCCAAACGTCAATTCTGCAGCAGAGGAGATAGCGTGAAGATGATCACGCAGGCCAAGATAATCGATAGTAGCATTTATAAGACTCATTGGGGAAGATGAAGCAAGCCCTATTTTGAATTTTCTCTGAATAAAGAAGTTGAGAATATGAGCTACACCGGGCTGGGCCCTGCCGGAATTAAGAATTTTATTAGTAACTCTATCGACAATATCTTTTTCAACTTGTGGTAAATGGACAGGATCAAGTTTAAAGTGATTAAACCACCATTGTACAAACTCCCGGGTGCGCAAGCCGGTGGTAAGTGAGAATTGTTTTTTGTCCAGAGTGATACCAAGTTGACCGAAGACTTCCAGTGCTGCTTCATTCCATGATGGCTCACTATCTACCAGTAAGCCATCCAGGTCGAAGATCACGGTGTTAAGATCCATAGTCAAAACTAATTGATTATTGAGGATTAAAATTTTTGCCACAAAGACACGAAGACACGAAGGTACAGAAACGTAGCGTGCTACGTTTTTACAACGTATTTTAAGAGACGTAGGGTGCTACGTCTCTACTAATTTCCTTATTAATTAATCTTTGTTAATTTTTAACTTGTTCATACATTGCGGTACGATGTTGCCTTTAATAAAGCGATGGCTTGAAAGATTACAAAAAACAAGAATTGCTAAATCTATCGTTTACTTCTTTATCGGGATATGCACTTATCCCGGGCTTGCGATCATTAATAGCATCCGGATCTCTGGTACAGAAAACCTGAAAAACCTTCCAAAACGAAATGTATTATTTGTCAGCAATCATCAGACCTACTTTGCCGATGTATTTACGTTCATACATATATTTAGTGCTGTAAAATGGCGAAAACAAAATAGGCTTGGATTACCTTATTATCTTTTAAATCCTTTTACACGGGTTTATTATGTGGCGGCAGAAGAAACTATGAAAAGTAGCTGGTTAACCCGTTTATTCAGATGGGCCGGAGCCATAACGGTAAAGCGTACGTGGAGAAAAGAAGGCAAAGAAGTGCAGAAGGGCCTGGATCCGGGTGATACCCGTAAGATTGAACGGGCGCTCGATAATAGCTGGGTCATTACTTTTCCGCAGGGAACTACCAAACCATATGCCCCTGGAAGGAAAGGGACAGCATTCATCATTAAACATTCTCAGCCAATAGTAATACCCGTAGTGATCAGTGGTTTCTGGAGGGCATTTAATAAGAAGGGGCTTAAATTTAAAAAGAAAGGATCATTGCTCACAGTAAGATTTAAAGAACCCCTTCAATTCAATGTCAACGATACCATTGAAACAATTCTGGAGAAAGTGATGGATGCCATAGAGCAAAGCAAAAAATTTATGCTGCAGGGTAAACACCATTTGATGACTACATTGGATAAGTGAAGTATACAAAAAGATCACTTATTCTAAAATAATGCAAAATGAAAAAAGATAACAGCCAACAAAGTGAACCCGCACAAACACAAAGAAGAGACTTTATAAAGAACAGTTTGATTGTGACCTTATCAGGGGCGGCAGGATTTAATTTCCTATCCGGCTGTAAAGACAAGGAAGGTAAGGAAGACAAAGAAGACAAGAAAGAGGAAGGTGAGGCACAGAAAGTATCACCAGTTGAAGATCTAATGCAGGAACATGGCTTATTGAACAGGGTATTACTTATTTATGATACCTGTAGAATGCATCTTATCAATAAACAGGCTTTTCCTACAGAAGCATTATCCAATGCGGCAAATATTATCAGAACCTTTGTTGAAGATTATCACGAAAAGCAGGAAGAAAATTATTTATTTCCGCGGTTTCAAAAAGCCAATCAGTTAACAGATTTAGTGAAGGTACTTTTACAACAACACCAGGCAGGCAGAAGATTAACAGACCTGGTCATGCAGCTAACTAAATCACCTACCAACACAGATAAGGAAAACCAACAGTTAATCAAATTGCTTACTGAATTTAATACAATGTACCGACCTCACGAAGCAAGAGAAGACACTATATTATTTCCTGCATTCAGAAAAATAGTTTCAAACCATGAATACGACAGCCTGGGAGAAGAATTTGAAAACAATGAGCATAAACTTTTTGGTAGTGATGGTTTTGAAACAATGGTTGATAAAGTTACAGGAATTGAAAAGTCGTTAAACATTTATGAACTGGCTCAATTTACGCCACGCGAGTAGAGCCAAGTTCTTAGTTCTTAGTCCATAGCCTGCCTACCGAGCTTTAATCAATAGGAAGAAAGACCCATAGAATTATTGGATTCTATGGGTAATATATTAAAATTATGAAGCCTTTTTATGTATTTTTTTTTATTAATGTAATTTCTATTTCTTTATCGGCACAGCCAGTGTCTAAACTGGAACGACTATTCGGGCAATCTAAGTTTTATTATCATTCTAATAAATCTTTTGCTTACCGTACCCTTGCAGCAGAAGCACAGTCTTCAATTATAAGAGATCAATTTAAGCCACAGTTCCAGGCAGCGTATCAGCTTAATTATGCAACCTATAATAATATTACCGGAATGGTTTTCCCTTCTTTCATTACACCAATAAGTGGCCCCCCAACCAGTAATAATCTTTATGGTGGAGTATTCGGGAGTGCAGCAGCCCTTTTAGCTAAGTGGGATGTAGCCACTTTTGGTTATCAAAAGTCTTTATTAGAACGAGCAGCAACCCAGGTGGACCTCCTTAAAGCCCAGGATCAATTACAACAGTTCAGACAAAACGTACAAATAGGCGGGACTTATTTAGACTGGTTACTGGCGAGCAGATTAATAAGCGTATTCAATAATAATGTGGAACGGGCAAGTGATTTGTTTGAGCAATCAAAAGTTCTTGCTGCAAATGGATTAAAACCTGGCACTGATTCCTCCTCATTAAGTTCAGAATACTCAAAAGCTAAAGTATTATTAGAACAACAACGGCGGTTAGCCGCTACCACATTTATACAACTGCAGCAATTGATAGGCACTGATACCGTTTTCACTCCTTCCGATACATTGCTGTTAAATAAGTTACCTGTTTTGTTGCAGGTTAATGATTCAACTGTGCACCCGGAGTTAGGGGTACTTGAAAAAGAAATTGAAAGCAACAAACAGGAAGTAGCCGTATTACAGCAGTCACGAAAACCACAACTTTCTTTATATGGCACTGGCTATGCAAGAGGCTCTGGCGTTGATGCAGGGGGCGATGTAAAAGCCTTCCAGGGTTTATATTTTCAAAGGTATAACTATGGAGTGGGGACACAATTATCTGTACCGTTATTTGAAGGCGTGCGTACAAAAACCAAAGTGGCAAAACAACAGCAATTGGTAAATGCTTCCTCTGAAGATTATAAAACGATGCAATGGCAATTGCAAAAAGAAATGCAGGAAGCTGATACACTTTTAGAAAGAGCTATAAATATTGTATCTATCACTTTCTCCCAGCAACAATCATCCTCGTTTTTGTTTAACGCGGTAACCGCGAGATACAAGGCAGGTTTGGTAAGCTATGCAGATGTAGTATTAGCCCAGCAGCAATTAGTAGAGGCAGAAGCAGATGTTCAAAAATCAAAATGGGAAGTATGGAAAGCACTCCTATATAAAGCTACTGTACTGGGCGATTTAAAATATTTTACACAACAGTTTAAATAACGAACGAATTAAAATGCTGAGATTGAAGATGGGCTGAGTATGGATAGTAACTTCCTCAATACCTGATTAATAAATTACATGAAATTAGTAAACCTCATTTACTCTTCTTTACGCAAACCAATTTCGGTAGTAGTGGCATTAATATCCATTGTCTTCTTTGCCATTCTTGCTATTAAAAAAATATCGGTAGACATTTTTCCAAAAGTGGGTACACCTACAATCTATGTGGCACAAACCTATGGTGGCCTCAGCCCGGAACAAATGGAAGGGTTTATAACTTCTTACTACGAATACCACTTTTTATACATCACTGGCATTAAGGCAGTAGAAAGTAAAAACATACAAGGTATTGCCTTAATTAAACTAACCTTTTATGAAGGAACTGAAATGGGCCAGGCAATGAGTGAAGTAGTAGCTATGGTAAATCGTGCGCGTGCATTTATGCCACCAGGAACAGTTACGCCATTTATCACCCGTTTTGATGCAGGCAGTGTACCAGTTGGTCAATTGGTTTTTAGCAGCAGCACCCGTTCTCTTGGCGAGATACAGGACCTGGCTTTGTTTAAAGTGAGACCTATGTTCTCCACTCTGCCGGGTGTGTCAGCTCCACCTCCTTTTGGAGGTAACCAACGTACCGTTGTTGTACGGGCTGACCCGTCAAAATTGCGCAGCTATAATATTTCTCCGGATGATTTAGTGACTGCATTGGCTAAAGGCAATACCATTACGCCAGCCGGTAATCTTCGTGTGGGTGATCAAAACCTGGTAACGCCACAAAATACCGTGGTGGAAAATATTAATGAGCTGGGAAACATCCCAATTTACGCACAAAATGGTGCAACTGTTTATGTAAAAGATGTAGCGAGTGTAGAAAATGGAACTGATATTATTAGCAGCTATGCCCTGATAAACGGGCAACGAAGTGTGTATATTCCTGTAACTAAAAGAGCTGATGCAGCAACATGGGATGTAGTGAAAAGGGTAAAAGCGGCATTACCCGATATGCAGGCAGCAATTCCCGATGATATAAAAGTAAGTTATGAATTTGACCAGAGTGGTTATGTAATTAACTCTCTAATGAACTTAGTTATTGAAGGATTATTAGGCGCCATATTAACCGGGCTCATGGTATTATTATTTTTAAAGGATAAAAGAAGCGCATTAATCGTGGTAATGACTATTCCACTGGCATTATTATCGGCAATAATTTGTTTATACTTATTCGGCCAAACCATTAATATAATGACATTAGGTGGCCTGGCGCTTGCTATTGGTATATTAGTGGATGAAGCCACGGTTACCATCGAAAATATACACAGGCATCTCGAAATGGGGCAACCCAAATCAACCTCTATACTGGAAGCATGTAAAGAAATTGCTTTACCAAAATTCCTGATCTTGCTTTGCATCCTTGCGGTTTTTGTTCCTGCATTTTTTATGACTGGAATTCCTAAGGCTATGTTTGTGCCGCTTACATTATCTGTAGGCCTGGCTATGATTGCATCATTTCTTTTATCACAAACTTTTGTGCCGGTTATGAGTAATTGGATGTTGAAGGACCATTCTGTTCAACATAGTTCTAAAGGGTGGAAAAAATTCAGTATTCAATGCAGGCAAAAAGTAAATTACTCAATTGATAAAAGGAAATGGTTAGTGCCTCTTTATGTCGTTGCAACCATTACCATTGCCATATTAGTTTATCAGGCTATCGGAAAAGAAATATTTCCTAAAGTTGATGCCGGACAGTTCCAGGTGCGTTTGCGCTTGCCTGCGGGAACCAGGTTGGAAAGAACAGAAGAAGGAACAAAAAAGGTATTGGAGATAATTGATTCGCTGGCAAATAAAAAAAATATTGCTATTACATCTGCATTTGTTGGTGTGCAGGGCAGCAGCTATCCTGTTAACGTAATTCACTTATGGACGAGCGGCCCCAATGAAGCTGTGGTAAAAGTTCGGTTTACTAAGGATGTGGCTATTGGGATAGAAAATTTCAAGGAACAATTACGAAAAAAAGTTGGAGAGGATCTGCCACAAATGAAATTATCATTTGAACCTGCCGATTTGGTTGACCAGGTAATGAGCCAGGGTTCGCCTACACCTATTGAAATTGTGGTGCAGGGAAAAAATTTACAACAGGGTAAAGTGTATGCTGATAAACTGGTGGAAAAATTACAGGCTATTCCTTATATGCGTGATGTACAATTAGGAGCGCCAGTTGATTATCCCGGATTAAAAATTGATTATGACCGGATTCGTACAGGGCAGTTAGGTTTAACCATTGACCAGGTAAGTAAATCAACAATAGCAGCGACAACAAGCAGCCGTTTTACCCAACCTAATTACTGGTTAGATCGCGCAGCAGGAAATGCTTACCAGGTGCAGGTAGAAATTCCACAATATCAAATGAAAGAAACACAAGACGTAGAAAACATTCCTGTTGATTCTAAACAGGAAAGGCAAATTTATTTGCGGGATGTGGCAAGTTTGAAATATGTAAACACTGTAGGTGAATATGACCGTATCAACCAGCAACGCTATATAACGGTAACGGCTAACCTACACCATAAAGATATTGGAACAGCAACAAAGGCAGTAGATTATGCAATCAAAAGCCTGGATAGCTTGCCTGCCGGAATTAAAATTTACCAACGAGGACAAACAGAGGTGTTCAATTCTACGTTTAGCGAATTACAAAGCGGCCTCTTATTGGCTGTAATTGTTATACTATTGCTGCTGGCAGCAAATTTTCAATCATTTTCTTTGTCCCTGGCAGTCGTATCTACTATACCTGCTGTTATTGCCGGTTCTTTTTTACTACTATGGCTTACCGGAAAAACTTTGAATATTCAATCATTCATGGGCTGCATTATGGCTATTGGTGTATCGGTTGCCAATGCTATTTTGTTTGTAACTAACGCTGAACAATATAGAAAACAATCAAATGAATATGCCGCCATCAATGGAATTGCAGACAGGCTACGCCCTATATTAATGACAAGTTGCGCTATGATTGCGGGTATGATACCGATGTCTTTAGGATTAGGAGAAGGGGGAGATCAAATATCACCATTAGCTATTGCTGTAATTGGCGGCCTGTTATTTTCCACCTTTAGCAGTTTATTAGTGTTGCCTGCCGTATATCAATTGCTTGTTGGAAGAAAAAAATTCAAAAAAGTATCATTACTGCCTGAAGGGGAAGTATAAAACAGTTGTATGCAAACATCATTTTTTAAACCTTTATTTATTGTCAGTTGTTCTCTGTGCTTTATCGCTTGTGTTAATGAAAGCAGCAAACCCCTTTCTAAACCAACCGCCTCTGTCAATATGTATGAGACGGTTACGGCACAATTGCAAGCTATAAGTAAAACTTTGCAGTTAAATGGGGAACTGATACCGTATGAAAAATCCAGTATTATTTCAAAAGTAAACGGCTATATAAAAAATGTTTCGGTAGATATTGGCCAGCAGGTTTATAAAGGCCAGAAATTAGCCACCATTGATGCACCTGAAATGGCTGCGCAAATTGCAGAAGCCAATAGTCAGGTTAAGTTGGCCATGTCAAGAGCAGAAGCTACTAAATCAAATTACAGCAGGTTGTTGTCTGCTTCATCAACCCCAGGTGCTGTAGCCGCTAATGAATTAGATCATGCCCGCAGCCAGATGAATGCTGATATACAAGCCTATAATGCAACCATTGCAGCCAGTAATAGTTACAGAGCCATGGGCGGATATTTAATCATCAAGGCACCATTCAATGGAATTATTACATCAAGGGGTGTGAACAGTGGGGATTATGTTGACAACACTGGTAAAAAGCTTTTATTCGAAGTAGAAGACTTACATGTATTGCGTTTACAGGTTCCTGTACCCGAAGCTTATGTTGCTTCTGGTTTAAAAGATGATAAGGCAACATTTACAGTTTCATCTTTCCCTGGTCTTTCATTCCCCGCAAAATTGGTACGAAAATCTGGTGCCATTAATAGCACCACCCGCAGCGAGACCTGGGAATTTGAAGTTCCTAATACTGATAAAAAATTAGAAGCAGGCATGTTTGCTGAAATCCAATTGCCTATGCAACGCCAACAGCAAGGAATACTGTTACCTAATTCTGCGTTTGTTACTACCCAGGAAAGGATGTTTGTAATTAGAGTAAAAAATGATAAAGCAGAGTGGGTAGATGTAAAGAAAGGATTTGCATTGCTAAAAGAAACGGAAGTTATGGGCCCTATTCAGCCCGGAGATGTAATTGTCAAAACAGCTACTGACGAAATTAAAGACGGAAGCACCATTGCCGTTAAGCGAACAAACTAAATAGACGTAGCATTAGACGTAGTATGTTACGTTTCTACGAGTTGAAAAGTGCCTTCAGTTCATCCGCATCACCCGGTTTCATCTTGCCACCTAATATCAATCTTATCTGCCTCCGCCTGAGTGCGCTAGCATACAATTTAATTTCATCTTCTGTTTCTGCTACTACAGGATTTACTTTCTTAGGTTTGCTATGCTGGTCGAGGGCAACAAAGGTAAAATAGGCCTCATTACTTTTATAGCGGTGCTGGTGAATCGAATCTTCTCCCCAAACATCTATATGCACTTCCATACTGGAATTAAATACCCTCGTCACTTTTGCTTCAATATGCACCACATTGCCCAACAGGATCGGATTGGTAAAAGAAATATTGTCAACAGATGCCGTAACTACAACTGAATGGCAATGCTTGGTTGCTGAAAGTGCAGCCGCAATATCCATCCAATACATTAAACGCCCTCCCATCAGGTTGCCAAATGTATTGGTATCATTCGGTAAAACCAGTTCGGTCATGATGAT
>JADGPY010000140.1 GCA_017882205.1 Chitinophagaceae bacterium | reverse complement strand
TCTGCTATATATTTGCGTTTCAAGCAAGTTGAATGAACATTCATAAAGAAGGGTATAAATCGATTGCACTGAGCGCCCTGGTATTTGGCGGCATCAACATCATCTTCTTTTACTTTTTCAGCGCTTCTATGCCCATCGTGGGATGGATCATTTTTTTTGTCACCCTTATTACCCTGTTATTCATTATTTCGTTTTTCCGTTCACCGGGCAGGGATTTCACTGTAAGTCACCACCAGGTAATTTGCCCTGCCGATGGTAAAGTGGTTGTAATCGAAGAGATATTAGATACCGAATATTTTAATGACAGAAGGCTCCAGGTCTCCATATTTATGAGCCCGGCCAATGTACATATTAATCGTGTACCCATGAGCGGGGAAGTAAAATATAGCCAGTATCATAAAGGAAAATACCTTGTAGCCTGGAACCCTAAATCGTCAATAGAAAACGAAAGACATTCTGTGGTGATACAAAATCACAGAGCCATCATCCTGGTTAAGCAGATTGCTGGAGCATTGGCAAAAAGAATTGTTAATTACCTTCAGGTTGGGCAGATGGTCGAGCAGGGTAAGGAGATGGGATTTATTAAATTTGGTAGCCGGGTAGATGTATTACTCCCTCTGGATGCAGAGATCAATGTTAAATTGAACCAATTGGTGAAAGGAGGAATAACTATTCTGGCAACCATTGATGATCCCATGCCAGCGTAATATTAACACAGTACTATTCTTTTAGAGGGAAATGAAGATTATATTTGTTTTGTCATCTTAAAAAATAATAGATCATGAAGAAAATTTTGATTTTATCAACTGCAGCCCTGCTAATAACGGGTGTTAGTTTTGGTCACGACCATAGTAAGAAGAAATGCGCAAAAGGAAAATCATCCTGCTGTAAAAATGGTATGTCTTGCTCTAAGGACAAAGAGAAAACCGCAAAAATGTGATCTGTCCTACAAAAGTAATTGAACCTCCGAAAGGAGGTTTTTTTATAAGATATATCTATAAGATATTTTCCAGCTCCTTTAAATTATAGATAGTATAAGTGGGTGTTAGAGTTGTTGAAGCATTTATGTGATTCACAAAAATATTATCCATACCGGCATTTATTGCTCCCTGAATATCGGCCTCAGGATTGTCGCCGATCATGATACATTCTTCCAGGTTGGCTTCCGCTTTTTTGATGGCATATTCAAATATCTCTTTCGCGGGTTTCACAGCACTCGACCCTTCGGAGGTGATGACGTGTGTAAAATATTTTGTGAGGTCTGAGTTATTGAGCTTTCTCCATTGCGTTTTCTCAAAACCATTTGTGATCAGGTGCATGGAGTATTTTTTTTCCAGTAGATATTCGAGGATCTCAATGGTATACTCAAATAAAATTCTCTTCGTCGGTAATATTTCAAGGAATTTTGCACTCATCTCTTTTGACAAAACTTCATCCCCGATCTTACAATCCAGTAGTGTGCGCCACATACGTTTCCATTTTAAATCATCACTACTGATAAATCCCTTGTGATAGCGATCCCAAAGTATTGTATTATGGTGTGAGTAGATATTGTAAAAATCTGTAAATGCGATGGTAATCCTTGCTTCAAGGTTGAATATTTTAAATACTTCAGACAAGGTTTCTTTTGCATTTGTATCGAAATCCCAGAGTGTATGATCAAGATCAAAAAACAGGTGAGTGTATTTTTTAGCCTTTACCGACACCGGCGTATATTTATTATTCATAGTAAGTTTGCAATTTAATTGATAAAATACAGATGACATGAATAAAACCAGGCTTAACATTGTTATTACGGGTGCAAGTAAGGGGATGGGGATGGTGATGGCTGAAAAGTTTGCAGCGGGTGGAAACAACTTGTTTTTATGCGCAAGAAATATAGATCAACTCGGAACTACGAGTGCCCGGATTCAAAAAGAATTCCCGGGAATAAGTGTCTCCCATTTCCCAGCTGACCTATCAAATAAAGCATCTTCGTATGCATTTGCAGAGCAGGTATTAAAACAATTTTCACAGGTTGACATACTTATAAATAATGCCGGCCAGTTCATTCCGGGCAGTATTTGCAATGAAGAAGATGGTGTTCTTGAGAAAATGATTGGTGTGAACCTGTTCAGTGCATACCATCTTACCCGTGCGATACTTCCATCAATGATGCATGAAAAGAAAGGCCATATTTTTAACATTTGTTCAATCGCCGCCCTAAAAGCCTATGATAATGGCGGATCATACAGCATCAGCAAGTTCGCTTTAATGGGATTTAGTAAAAATTTACGGGAAGAATTGAAGCCCTATAATATAAAGGTTACTTCTGTTTATCCAGGTGCTGTTTATACGTCCTCCTGGGAGGGAAGCGGAATAGCCAGGCAGCGGATCATGGAAGTAAACGATATTGCCGACATGGTGCTGGCAGCATCAAAACTTTCACCACAGGCTTGTGTAGAAGAAATTGTTGTAAGGCCGATTCTGGGGGATGTATGAAGGCAGTTCTGAGCCTGCCTCCCTTTGCTGGTAGGCAGGCTTAGAACTTGTTTTCCAGAGCCTTTTGCCGGACTCGAACCGGCGACCCTTTCATTACGAATGAAATGCTCTACCAGCTGAGCTAAAAAGGCGGACAGGTAAAATTACTCAAACATACATAGCAGGAAAAGTATTTTTTCTACCCCTGTGCCCCAATGTCGTTTTGTTAAGGGATATTATGTTTTTTAGGCTCGTATACGTTTAATAAAAATTCTGCTACTTTTCAATGCTGTTTTAACAACATGTTATTGACGAATGGTACTGGCAATTTTTATTATAGTTTAAATTTGCCATGTAAATAACGGACCTGCAGATGGATAGATTGTTACATTCGCGAATATTTTTTAAGGGCCTTACATCTGTTCTGTTTATCCTATTCATTGGAATCAGCTGGAGGGGATATGCGCAGCCGAGGCTTAGTGCATCAGCTTCTGAAAAGGAGATCAGCAAAAACGATTATGTTGAAGTTCAGTTTAGTGTTGAAAATGCAGTAAATGTTGAACACATCAATCCACCGGTATTTCGAAACTTCGATGTGGTAAGTGGCCCAAGCCAGCAAAGCGGAATGAGCAATATTAATGGGAATGTTAAGCGTTATATTGCGCTTAGCTATGTACTAAAACCACGAAGTACCGGCAAATTTACCATACCAGGTGCTACTGCAAAAGCGGATGGAAAAGACCTTCGGTCAAATCCTGTTACGATCACTGTCACAAATGCATCTTCTTCAAATAAATCAGGTGGAAATTCATTTACATCCCCTTTCGCGAATCTTGCCCTTGATATGCCTTCGGAACCTCCGATCCATGAATATGATGACTATATATTACATAAGGGTGACAACATTGAAGAAAAGATCAAAAAGAATCTATTCATTAAAGTAGAGGCAAGTAAAACCAGTTGTTATGTAGGTGAACCCATAGTAGCAACTTATAAATTGTACACAAGGTTAAAATCAGAATCCAATATTATTAAAAGCCCATCACTGAATGGATTTTCTGTAAGCGAACTTGGCACTTCACCGGATTACTCCTTATCTACTCAAAAATTTAATGGCAGAGATTATAGCGTATACATCCTGCGGAAAGTACAACTGTATCCTTTACAACCAGGGACGGTAGAACTTGATCCGGCAGAAATAGAGAATAAGATAACTTTTATTAAGGCAGAATATGCAGCAGCAAGAAAAGGGGATGTATTTTATGATATGCTTCGCAATTTTGCTGATGCTTCAACTCCACCTGAAGCTATCCAGCAAAAAGCAGTTACTCTAAAAAGCGAGCCGCTAAATATCATTGTAAAGCCATTGCCCGAAGAAAACAAACCGGCAGATTTTAAGGGAGCGGTGGGTAATTTTAAAATAGAAGCCACCCTGGAAAAAAACAGGATAACTACTGATGATGCTGGAATGCTTCGAATCATCATAGCCGGGGAGGGAAATCTTCAAATGATAAATGCGCCAAAACTGAACTGGCCGCAGGGATTGGAAGGCTTTGATCCAAAGTCTTCTGAAAATATTTCAAAGATGAACGTTCCTATGAAAGGCGAAAAAGTGTTTTCTTATCCCTTTACTGTTTCAAGACCAGGTAGCTATATAATTCCAGGGCCGATCTTCTCTTACTTCGATCCGGCTGGTAAATCTTATCAAACGATCACTACTACAAATATTAATTTGACTGTTACTCAGGGTACAGGGATAAAGCCAGCGATTGCAGGATCATCGGCATATAATGATTCGGCACGCCAGGATTTTGGAGATAAATTATATGAGAACCGATGGCTCCTTTTGGGAGTTCTTGGCATAACTATTTTTCTTATTATTTGGTTTGTACGTAATGGAAATCAACAAAAAGTAGTTATTGAAAATGTGGAGGATGTTAACGAACAAACCATGAATAAAATAGAACCGGAAACCGTAGTTCCTCAAAATCCATTTGCTGCTGCAGAAGAAAAATTATTACAGCATGATAATCGCGGCTTTTTTCACGATCTGCAGCAATCATTGAGAACGTATTTATCAAGGAAACTTGATGTGCCGGAGGAAGAGCTTACACGAAAAAGAATAAATGAACGTCTTGATAAATTCAATGTGGGTATAGGTACTACACTTAAGTTGAGTTCGTTGATGGACGAGATTGATATGAATCTTTATGCACCATTGTCTTCAGCAAATGAGATGGAAACCATTTATGAAAAGGCAAATGAAGTGGTAGCGTTGTTGGACAAGCAGATTAGTTAGCCCAAGGTGTCAGTAAACTTATATCCTATCCCTCTTACAGAATGAAAGTATTTAGGATTTTTGCTGTCTTCTTCAAAATATTTTCTGAAGCTTAGAATAAAATTATCAATGGTTCTGGTAGTTGGATAAACATTATAACCCCAGACGGCGTGCAATATTTTTTCTCTTGGAACAACTTCATTCTTATTTTCAATCAACAACTTCAACAGCATGGCCTCCTTCTTCGTGAGGAAGATCATCTCCCCCTTGCGATTGGTACCCTGTAATGCTTTAAAATTGATTGAATTTTTCCCAAAGTCATATACTTCAATTACCTGTTGTTTTTCTGAAATTCGTTTGCTTTTATGAATCAGCTTATGAACTCTTAATAAAAGTTCTTCCAGGTTGAAAGGTTTTGTCAGGTAGTCATCGGCTCCTTTTTTTAAACCAAGTACCCTGTCTGAACTGCTGTTCTTTGCACTCAGTATCAGGATAGGGAGCTCATTATTTTGCAACCTGATGTTTTCGCAAACACTTATTCCATCCAATTCCGGAAGCATGACATCCAAAATGATCAGATCAAAATACTCATTCTGAACAGCCTTTAATGCGGCTAATCCGTCGAACTCACCGGTTACTTCATATCCTTCAAGCTCAAGATTTAACTTTAGTGTTTCGTGAAGGTTTTCTTCATCCTCAACTAATAGTATTGAATGTTTTTGTTTCATTACGGTAAACCATTTTTTTGTTATGAGATTTAGATGCTGATCTCAAAAATACTTCCCTGAGGCGTATTATTTACCACATTAATACTTCCATTGTGCTGTTGAACAATATTTTTTGTAAGATATAATCCCAGGCCCGTGCCCTTTGCCTCCTTTGTATGGAGGTTTCCGACCCGATAATATTTTAAAAAGATCTTTTGCTTTTCATCATCAGCTATGCCTTTTCCTTCATCTTTTACTGATAATAAAATTTTATCGCCTTTAGATTTCAAGGATATAAAAACCGTAGTATTCTTAGATGAATATTTTATAGCATTATATAAAAGGTTGTTTACCGCCATTTGTAATAATAACATATCTCCTGAAACTAATACAGATGGGTCAATGGATGAATCTATCTTTCTTTCCGGATAGCGGATAATAAAATCATGAATACACTTATTCACTATATCGGAAAAATTTAATTGTTCGTGAACCAACAGATATCCGCCCGACTCGATCTGGCTGGCAAGTAGCATATTGTTGCAAAGATCATTCATACGACTGGCTTCCTGAATGGTATTTGCAATAAGTTTTTTTTGCTGTGCCTCCTCCAGTTTATGTTTTTGTAGTGTTTCAAGGTTCAATTTTGTAACGGCAATGGGGGTTTTCAATTCATGTGTGATGGCCATCATAAAATTGTGTTCTTGTTGTGACTGCCGGAATTGGCGACGCACTGCACGGAAAACAATAACGGCTCCAGCAATGATCAAAATCAAAAAGGTAATACCCTCACCTATAAATTGTGTGGTCTTTCTCTTTTTTTCTTTCTCAATATTATTATATCCCTGTTGATAATTCAATTGACGAGGCGTGATTTGTTGTAGCTTATAGTCGGTCATGATTGAGTTCTGCTGGATCAAAGCAATGAACCACCATATCAATGCGGCAAGAATATAAGAGAGCAGAAACCAATAAATGAAGAAAATAGTGCGGGGTTTCTTTATTTTAAAAATTGGCATGAAAGCAAAGTTAAGCATCCAACGGTGAGCTGCGGGTTCAAAGCTTCTCAACCCTAACACCTACATCCAAAATATGCAGCAAAGGATTTTCGCGCATGATCTGAGCTATTGTAAAAGTATAGTTGCCAGCCCTTTTAAAGGGAACCGGCCCTGGAGTAATGTTTTTCCGCACTTCATAAATATCATCCATCCCTGTCCCATCCCATCCCATTTGATCATTTGCAAGTTGCAGGTTAATGTTTTGAAAAAGCATGGAATCCCCAGGCGCCTGTGATCCAAGACTTAGCCAGAGATTATTGTATTTATAAGCATCAGTATGTCGAAGTACTATGTAAACATTATAAGTTGCGGTAGTATCGCTAATGGTGAAAGTGAAGGAGGGCTTGTAACCATAAGACCACGTTTGCAATGGGATATGAACGTTTTTTTCAAACACGTTGATCTTTCCACAACCGGTTAAAACGAAAATGAGTAGTAAATGAAGAAATGTTTTCACCAGATTATTTTCAACAAAATTATTTAGGTTAATGATAGATTATAGAACGTTCAATATCTGTTCCTTTGCTTTTTCAAGTTCATCCTTCATAAGCACCACGCATTTTTGTATGGCTGAATCGTATGCTTTTGCACCGGTAGTATTAATCTCGCGGCCTATCTCCTGCAATACAAAAGAGAGCTTTTTTCCCTTTGCCTCATCCTTATCATTCAGAATTGTCAAAAAATATTCGCAATGATTTTTAAGGCGTACTTGTTCTTCCCTGATGTCTATCTTTTCAATATAATAGATCAACTCCTGTTCCAGCCTGTTAGGGTCATAGTTCTCTTTACCAACATTTTCTTCCAGCATCTTAATTAGTTCATCTTTCATCTTTTCTTTACGTTCTGGCTCAAGTTTTAAAATCTTCTCTTCCTGTGCGTTGATATTTTTTATTCGCAGTGCCAATTCAGTTTCTATTGATCTTCCTTCTTCCTTGCGGTGATGATTTAATTCCTTTAAAGCAGCTTCCACTACTTTTTTTAATTCTTTCCAATCTTTCTCATCTAAGATCTCGTTAGAAGGACTAACAACTTCAGGTAATCTTAATAGTGCACTTAATACTGAATTAGTATCGATACCAAGTTCTCCGGCAAGAGCGTTTATCTGCTGATAGTATGCCTTTATAAGATCAGTGTTAATTACAACCGGCTTGCTTGCGCCATTTTGTTTTATGGTAATATAACAATCAATCGTTCCACGTAATAAGCTTTCCTGTAGCATGTTGCGCACATCGAACTCGTATGATTTTAATAACGGGGGTATTTTAAGATTCAATTCAAACTGTTTTCCATTAAGCGACTTGATCTCTACCAGGAAAGATTTTTCATTTAAGGTTTGTTCAGCTCTTCCAAAACCCGTCATAGATTTTAACATGTACTATTGTTTAGTAATTTTAAGCAAGTTATACATTTCTCCCTGAGAAAGGATTTTCATTTCCCCAGGTTGCAATCTTTCGATGGTGATCTTTTCAATTCTATATCTTATAAGTCGTAACGTAGGAAACCCAACGCTTGCAGTCATCTTTCGTACCTGGCGGTTCTTTCCTTCTGTAAGCACCAGCATCAGCCATGAATCAGGAATATTTTTCCTGTAGCGAATAGGTGGGTTCCTGGGTGGTACAAAAGGATCAGCCAGAATTTTTGCTATGCATGGTTTGGTAGTGTACAATTTTCCATCAATATTTATTGTTACGCCATTTTGTAATTGTTGTATTGCTTCATTGGTAACCAACCCTTCTACCTGAATCCAATATTCTCTTTCATGCGAAAGTGCAGGACTAAGCAATTGTTTATTGAGGAACTTATCATTTGTCAGGATCAGCAAACCCTCACTATCATAATCCAGCCTGCCAACAGAATATACATCCAGAGGTACATCAAAAAAATCTTTGAGGGTTTGTTTACCAGCTTCCGAACTAAATTGGGAAAGAACATTGAATGGTTTGTAAACAACATAATAGGTATTCAAGGAAGTATTTTTTTTACAACCCAGGGCTTTAGTCCTGGGATAATAAAGCCCGACTTTTTAGATCGGGCCTTGTTATATGGATGGGTTAGTAAGTACCGGGAATAAATTCCCTTCACAATATTAAAAATAATTTTTTCTAACATAAAAGTTTTTATGCATTATTTTATCAACATTTTAGATTTAGTTGTGGATAATAGAAATGCAGTTTGGCCATTTTTGGTGGCATTTACTGTCGTAAAAAAAATACTAATTTTAAAATTCATTTAAAGTAAGTATTTTAAATATTCCCGGGAATACCAGTGTTTACAATAGTTTCAGCTATTACTATTTTTTATTTTTGATGATGGCTATAGCTTTTAATAATTTTATTTTGGAGAATATTGGCCTCTAAAAAACATGATTTTACAAGAAAACTTCAGAAAAAAAATTTTCTTAAATTTTTTGCTGAAAGTATGTTTTACGGTCATTCATGTATTAATTAGTGATATCGACACATGCTTTACCTTTGGTCTCTAAAATAATTTTATGCAATTTCCTTCTCCTATATCTGCAAAATGGATCGCTTCTTTTATTGATGCCGGGCTTTTTGGAAAGGAAGATTCACAGGTGACCGGTATTAACGAGATACACAATGTTCAACCAGGGGATATTGTTTTTGTAGATCATCCTAAATATTATGATGTATGCCTTAAGAGTGCTGCAACTTTTATTATTATCAATAAAAAAACGGAGGTGCCGGAAGGTAAAACATTGTTTGTTGTGGATGATCCTTTTGAAGCATATATAAAGATTGTAAAACACTTCAGGCCATTCGAAGCTTCTTCAAAAATGATCAGTGATAGTTCAACAGTGGGTAACGGAAGCACTATCATGCCGAATGTTTTTTTGGGAAACCATGTTAGCATTGGTAATAATTGTATCATTCATCCGAATGTTACCATCTATGATCATTCAGTGATCGGCAACAATGTTGTTATCCATTCCGGAACTGTCATAGGTAGTGATGCATTTTATTTCAACACAAAAAAGAATCGGGAAGTTTGGTTCAAAAAGATGGAAAGTTGTGGAAGATGTGTCATTCATGATGATGTTGAAATAGGGGCAGGATGTACCATCGATCGTGGTGTTAGTGCGGATACATTGATAGGGCAGGGAACCAGGTTTGATAATAATATTCATATAGGCCATGATGTGCATATAGGTAAAAACTGTTTGCTTGCAGCACAAGTGGGAGTAGCAGGAGGAACAAAAATTGGAGATGGGGTTACATTATGGGGACAGGTTGGTGTTAACAAGACAATAGAGATCGGAGATGGAGCTGTGGTAATGGGGCAGGCAGGTGTTACTTCCAGTATTGCAGGTGGAAAAACATACTGGGGAACACCGATCGAAGAATTTTATGCTAAACGTAAAGAGCTTATCTGGATAAAACGGATACCAGAGATTTGGGAAAAAATTAATAAGAAGTAGAGACGTAGCATGCTACGTCTTTACCGCTAAAAATTATTCATTCTTATAATCATACGGTAACATATCCCCTATCTTTTCAAACCCCCAATAGCCGTTAATAATAAGATCGGATTGTTCAAAGTAGTAACCATTTTGTTCGATTATAATGGAATGATCAGGAGTTACTGTTAATACTGAGACCTGGAAATCTTTCTTCGCTTTAGGATCAAATTCCAAAAACGATTGCTGGGGTTTTGCATTCTTATAGATAACCACTATGTCTGGCTGGTTAGGAAAGAACTCCACTATATTGGTACTGTCGTCTTTTGAATAATTCAGGGCTGCATATATATTTGTTACGAAGATTGTTTTTTCATTGTCGTTGCTCTTAACAAGGAACTGTACTTCAAACCCGTCACTTGCAATCGTTTTGTGGAAGAGGGATCGCATGAAATGCAACAAGGATCCACTATATGCTTTGATCCTGTTTTCTTTCCATGTTGCCTGTTGTTGGGGATTACCTGTCATTTCTTCAAACAATGGATAGCCAACAAACTGGGTTGCATTGGTATTGTATTCATAGGTAAATGAATCGATTGCGAATTTCAGGTTATAACCTAATGCTTCGTTTACAACCAATACCGGATCCGTCGCCACTACTTTTAGACGGTTTCGTTTCTTACTAAAATAAAATTTCAAAGCTTCCGGATTCTTTATTGTTGCCTGCTTACTAAATTCACTTTTACCAATAAAATTCTCAGTAAAAAATTGGCCATACTTCTGCCATCCATCTTTTACTATATTGGAAGAAACTACAGATACCTCTTCCATTGCTTTTTCTTTAGGCTGTAATTCTACCATGATGTTATTCGCCACCGAGGTATTGTTGATGTGCATGGTCACGGTTTCATAACCGGTAAATGTAATTACCAATGCATAACCACCTGCAGGCAAGTTTAATTTAAAATTTCCATCCGGGTCTGTTGCTACACCTAAGGTTGTGTTTTGTGCAAATACAGATGCACTGGCCAAAGAAGCTTTTGTATTTTTATCAATGACCTTACCACTTATAGTAAAATGGGTCTCCTGCGAAAAAATAGCTGAAGAAGAAGTAAATAATAAAAGAAGGATCATTAGGTTCTTCATATAGGTAGGTTGATTCGTTCCAAAGTTAAACAGGTATGATGGATAGTTTCTTTCAGCGGATAGAATTGAAACTCTTTTAAACTGTTTTTTAACTTGGAATTATCAAAATACACCTTAGCTTGAGCAGTTCGGACCGTTTCCTTTGTCAATAATGGATCTTTGCCGGTCATTTTTGACTTGATTGCTTCCCATCGCCACACCAACCCGGCAATGGTAGGTGTCACTAATCTATGCGGTGGTTTTTTCCCAAAGCAATTTGCCATTTCTGTAAAAACACTTTTGAAGGAAACATTTTCTGCACTCACTATGAAACGTTCATTCGTTATTTCACTATTCATCAAAAGGATCATAACCCTGGCAACGTCACGAACATCCACAAATCCGCTTACTCCTTCAGTGAACCATGGGAACTCTTCATAGGCGCTTTTAAAAATTTCAGAAGACCCCTTGTTCCAGTCTCCGGCTCCCATAATTAGTGATGGGTTAACGATCACTGCATTCAAGCCTTCTCCGATCCCACGCCATACCTCTATCTCACCCAGGTATTTTGATTTCCCATAGAGGCTGTTGCTGTTCTCTTCTGTCCAGTTCATTTCTTCTGTAACAGTTTCTCCTTCACGGATTCGTCCTAATGCTGATACTGAACTTACGTGAATCATTTTTTTTACCCCGGCATTCAGTGCGGCATTCACCACATTCGCTGTTCCTTCGATGTTGATCGCAAACAATTGTTTCTTTTGTTTTGGACCAAATGACACTATGCCTGCACAGTGGTATAAATGTGTCACTCCTTCCATAGCGTCTTCCAATGATACAGTGTCGAGTATATCACATTTAATGGAGGTGAGGGAACTGCTATGAAATGAAAGAGGGGTATTATTGTAAATCGCTGTAACGTTATTTCCTTCATCCAATAACTGCTTGATCAATTCGCTTCCAACCAGGCCGGAACCTCCTGTAACCAATATTTTTTTGTTATCCATTTTCTACCAATCTTTGATACCTACGGCATCATGAATTAAATTCAGGGGACCTTCATTTTTCTACCAATCTTTGATACCTACGGCATCATATACCTACGGCATCATGAATTAAATTCTAATATTTATAAAATCCCTTGCCTGATTTTTTTCCTAGTTCGCCCTTGTTTACTTTTTCAATCTGTAATGCTGATGGTTTGAATCTCGGTTCATGTTCAAATGATTCATACATGCTTTGAGAAACTGATAAATTAATATCCATGCCAATAAGATCCATCAATCTAAAAGGGCCCATTTTAAAACCGGTAGCCTCCATTATGGTGTCAACATTTTCGAAAGTAGCTACTTTTTCTTCTACCAGTCTCATTGCTTCAAGGTAATAATGTCTTGCCACACGATTTACTATAAAACCTGGAGCATCTTTGCACATTACAGGTATTTTGCCCAACTGTTTACATAGGTCAAAAATAGTTTGTGCTACTTCTTCAGCTGTTTGATTTCCTTTAACCACTTCCACAAGTTTCATCAGAGGAGCAGGATTAAAGAAATGCATGCCAACCACTCTTCGGGGGTGAGGTACTTTTGCCTGAATTGCAGACACAGATAAAGAAGAAGTATTTGTAGCAAAGATCACTTCTGCATGATTGAGCCCGGCGAGTTGGTTAAACAAGGCAATTTTAATTTCAGTGTTCTCTACAATAGCTTCCAGGATAACATCAGCCAGGCAATCATTACTATCTTTCACAAACCGGATGCGTTGAAGAGTTTCAACTTTTTCCTTCGATGAAATTCTCTGTTTATCCACCAGGTTTTGAAGATTCTTACCGATACTGGTTTTAGCATTTTCCAGGATAAGCTCATTCAAATCAAACAGTATTGTATAAAAGCCGTTTTGTGCACATACCTGCGCGATACCGCTGCCCATGGTTCCTGCTCCGCATATACAAATTGTTTGGATCATTATTGTTTTTAGGAATGTATAGTTGGAGCTTTAGATGGCGCTGGTGAATTGTTTCAAAAACCTCAGATCATTTTCACTAAATAACCTCAGATCTTTGATCTGGTATTTTAGCATAGTAATTCTTTCTACACCCATGCCAAATGCAAAGCCGGAATATTTATTACTATCGATTCCACAGTTTTCTAAAAGTTTTGGATGTGCCATCCCACAACCCAGGATCTCTACCCATCCTGTATGTTTACAAACATTACAGCCTGAACCTCCGCATATCAGGCAACTGATATCCATCTCGGCGCTTGGCTCTGTAAAAGGAAAGTAGGAAGGACGAAATCTAATCTTTACCTCCTGGCCGAACATTTCCTGCACAAAGAAATAAAGGGTTTGTTTCAGGTCTGCAAAAGAAACATTTTCTGCTATATATAATCCTTCTACCTGGTGAAAAAAGCAATGAGCCCTGGCACTAATGGTTTCATTTCGGTACACCCGTCCCGGGCAGATAATGCGAATCGGCAGTTTGCCTTTTTCCATTTCACGTACCTGTACATTGCTGGTATGAGTGCGTAACATCCACTCCGCTGAAATATAAAAGGTGTCCTGCATATCCCGGGCAGGATGATCGGGTGGGAGGTTCAGCGCGGTGAAATTATGCCAGTCATCTTCTATCTCCGGACCTTCTGCAACGGCGAAGCTTAAACGCTGGAAAATCGAAATGATCTTATTACGTACAATGCTGATGGGGTGTCTTGTTCCCAGCGGTAATGGATCACCCGGTAAGGTGAGGTCCTTTTCACTTAATCTTTGAGGATTGCCCTTTGGGCTTTGCCCATTGATCTTTATTCCCTGATCCTTTAACTCTTCATATTTACTTTCAGCGAATAATTTAAACTCATTGAGAATCTGGCCAAATTCTCTCTTTTTTTCTGCCGTAACATTTTTCATTTCAGCCATCAATGTTTTCACCAGGCCTTTAGTACCAAGGAATTTGATCCTAAATGTTTCTGCGCCATCTTCACCGTTCGAAATATAAGTGGAGATCTCATTCCTGTGATGTGCTATTGTTTCAAGCAATTGTTCCATAAATGCAAAAGTAAGGTACAAGCCCCATTCGGAATATGAAAATACAGTGTACAAAAAAATTATTCATATCCACCCCTATTCTGCAAATTATCTTAGTAGGTTTGTTCCAAAGTATTATTACTATGTATGATCTGCACGAATTTCTTGAACCCATTAATGTGGCTGCTTTAAATGATGATGGAGGATACAATGATGGGCAGTTTGCCAGCCATATCAATGCGTATGAAGATAAATTACCAGACCTTACTGAAGCGGAGATCATATTGGTTGGGATCAATGAAGGCAGGAATGGTACTGATGCAGCGGACGCAATGAGGAAACAATTCTACCAATTACATTATTGGCATACTGATGTTCGTATAATGGATATTGGGAATATAAAAAGCGGGGCTACCATTCCGGACAGCTATGCGGCTGTTAAAACCGTTCTTGCAGAATTGTTCCGAAATAATAAAACGGCAGTTATACTTGGAGGTACACATGACTTCACACTTGCACAATACTTTGCATATAAGGAATTGCAGCAAGTGATAGAAGCGACCGTCATAGATTCTATGATCGACCTTAAAAGTGAATCAGCTGTAAAGAGTGATAATTTCCTGATGGAGATGCTAACCAGTGAACCTAACCTGGTAAAGCATTATAATCATATTGGTTTCCAGAGTTACTATGTTCACCCACGAATGTTGGAAACTATGGATAAATTAAGGTTCGATTGCTATCGTGTTGGAATCGCAAAAGAACGGATTGAAGAAATGGAGCCGGTATTAAGAAATACTAATTTACTAAGTATCGATATTTCAGCAATCAAATCCAGCGATGCTCCTTCCAGTAAATCCAGCCCCAATGGATTCTCCGGTGAAGAAGCATGCATTCTTACCCGGTATGCAGGAATGAGCTCTGCTCTGAATTCAATTGGTTTTTATGGCTATAATACGGATGATGATGTAAGGGATCAAACCGCAAAGCAGATATCCCAGATGCTCTGGTATTTTATAGAAGGCAAGAGCAGGGCAAAACAGGAGGCATTAATGAACGACCGACATAACTTTAATGAATTTCATACTGCCTTCACTGATATAGACACTGTTTTTTTACAGAGTAAGAAAACAGGGAGGTGGTGGATGCAACTACCTGATAAAAAAATGATTGCATGCAGCTATAATGATTACGTGAATGCAAGTAATAACGAAATTCCGGAACGCTGGCTCAGGGCACAGGAGAGGAGTTTATAGATATTAACAATATGAAAAAAACAATAGGAAGTTTTACAATATTTGCTCTCCTTTCGGCTTGCTCACTTTCACATAAAATTGCCAAACAGGCCAAACTATCCTTATTAAATGATACTATTGGCCGCCACGCACATATTGGTATTAGTGTCTTTGAACCTTCTACCGGGAAATATTGGTACCAGCACGATGCCGATAAATATTATGTACCTGCCAGCAATACGAAGCTATTCACCTTATACGCCGGTATGCGCTACCTTGGAGATAGTATTCCGGGGTTAAAAGTGTTTTATCAAAATGGGACTGCTTTTGTTCTACCTACAGGCGACCCTACATTCCTTCACCCGGAGTATAGACAACAGCGGGTGTTTGAGTTTCTACGAAACATACAAGAACCCATAAAATTCCTCAAAAGTAATTGGAAAGAACAGGCGCTCGGCAGGGGATGGGCATGGGATGATTATAATAGTGACGATATGATTGAAAGAAGCCCATTTCCGATTTACAATAACTTGATCCGTTGGACACAAGTAAATGATAAAAGCGACAGAATGTCCAACGAGGGGATACTTGTATTTTCTGAGCCTGAAATAAGCTGGAAGGTAAAATTCAGTGAAGATACCAGCAGTAGAGTATTTAGAGTTACCCGTGGCCAGGCAGA
>JADGPY010000139.1 GCA_017882205.1 Chitinophagaceae bacterium | reverse complement strand
TCCCCATCCTTCAGTTGTTGTAATGTTTTAGGGAAGGTTTTCTCAACACTTTTTATATCCAGTTCATTATGATAAAGGATGTTGTAGGGCATGGGCGTAAAGTAAAAATAAATTTTAGAGAATTGCTTACACTAGTAATAAATAATAATAGTTTGGGGATAAAAGATATAAATTAAAGATCTTCCAGAAATTTCTTTACTGTTTGTTTGTGCTCTCTAAGATTTTCATAGTTCAAATTTATGCCATTATTACCCGCAGTTGCTTATGTTTATATAGAAGTATAAATTACCTTAACTCAATAATTTCTTTATGAAAGCAATAGCATTAGTAAAAACAGGCCCGGCAGCTACCGCATTTGAAGTAAGAGAAATTCCAAAGCCGCAACCTCAAAAGGATGAGGTTTTAATCAAAGTAGCCGCTTTTGGTTTAAACTTTGCCGATGTTATGGCCCGCAAAGGAATGTATAAAGAAGCTCCACCGCTTCCGGCTATTCTGGGTTATGATGTTGCGGGTAGCGTTGAAGCAATTGGCGAAAATGTTTCTACAATAAAAATTGGGGATAGAGTAATGGCCATGACACGCTTTGGTGGTTATGCAGAATATGCTGTTACTAATGCCAATGCAGTTGCTGTAGTTCCTGGCAATATAGATAACCCTTCTGCTACTGCGTTAACTACACAATATTGCACTGCATATTATGCTTCTGCAGAAATGGTGAATTTGCATGAAGGGGATAAAGTACTGATCCATTCGGGGGCCGGGGGTGTAGGTACTGCTTTGATCCAATATGCAAAATATAAACAATGCGAAATATTTTCTACTGCCGGCAGTGATACTAAACTTAATTACTTATCGTCACTTGGCGTAAATCATCCCATCAATTACGTTACTCACAATTTCGAGACAGAAATAAAAAATCTCACAGCAAGTAAAGGAGTGGACGTGATCTTTGATGCTGTGGGTGGGAAGTCAGTAAAAAAAGGTTTCCGTTCATTGGCAACTGGCGGCAGGATGGTTTGCTATGGAGCGGCAGAAATGAATAATAAAAACATATTCGGTAAACTTAAATTTGCGTTAGACTTTGGATTCTATCATCCAATAATGCTGATTGGACCAGCCAAAACGATTATTGGCATCAACATGCTCAGAATTGCAGATAATAAACCTGCTGTAATCCAGCGTTGCCTTGAAGCAGTAATCCAGTTAACCTTGAAAGGCGTATTTATTCCCACAATAGCTAAAGTATTTAAGCCTGAAGATATTGCTATAGCTCATGATTACCTGGAAAAAAGAAAAAGTATTGGAAAGGTAGTGATGGAATGGAGCTAAGGTATAATCTTCAGTATTTGCCTAACTTTATACCCAAATAGGTATAAAATGAATTCCCTGGCCCGATATCTCAAGGAAAAACGAAAAGAATGTAAGATGTCACAGGAACACTTATCTGTTAAGGCTGGTATAAGACTTCGATTAATACGTGAGATTGAACAAGGTAAAAGATCACAGTTTTAAAACACAACTTCTTAATTTCCTATGCCTGGCACAACTAAAAAAAATATAAATAATTGGTTTATTGATGACACTGCATTTCATTACCTGTATCCACCAGAGATTCAAAAAATGGCCGAAAATCATTGGACTCCCATTGAAGTGTCAAAATGTGCGGCAGACTTTCTTGTTACAGAAAAAGGTTCTAAAGTACTGGATATAGGTTGTGGGGTAGGTAAATTTGTTTTAGCGGCGGCTCATTATAAACCTAACGCTATCTTTTATGGAATAGAACAAAGAGAGGAATTACTTGAGTATGCTACTGATGCTCAGGCTCGCCTGGATTTAAAGAATGTTAGTTTTATCCATGGGAATTTTACACAACTTGATTTTAAGAAATTTGATAACTTCTATTTCTTCAATTCTTTTTATGAGAATCTAGAGGGCATCGCAAAAATTGATCATAAAATTCAATACTCTTTATCCCTATATAATAATTACAATAAGTATTTATATAATCAACTTAAAAAAATGCCGGTTGGTACAAGAATAGCTACTTATCATACCAGGGAAGATCAGATTCCCCCGAGTTATTATATAGTTAAGACACAATTTGATAAACTTTTAAATTTCCTGATTAAAGTATGATAAATTTCCACAAAGACAAGATGAACACACTAATAAGAAGATTATTATATTTTAACAAAATTCCTAATTTTCCTAAATGACAACTAAGACAAGGCTTGCTGTTCTTGGAATTGGCGGAGTTGGTGGTTACGTCGGTGGATGTTTAGCAAGCAAATATTATCATTCAGAAGAAATAGAAATAATATTTATCGTCAAACCTGCAACCGAAAAAATAATAAAGGAACAAGGACTTAAACTAATTACCCCATTAGAAGAAAAGATCATTTTTCCAACCCTTGTAGCAAGCAATCCAAACGATATTGGCCCACTTGACTTTTTAATATGCTGCACCAAAAGTTACGACCTTGAAGAAAGCCTTCTTCGACTAAAGAGCTGTATTACAAATAAAACTGTTATCCTTCCCCTGCTAAATGGTGTAAATGCTAAGGAACGGATTGGCAATATATATCCCACAACAGAAGTTTGGGATGGTTGTGTTTACATCGTTTCAAGATTAATTTCTCCAGGTGTAGTTAAGCAAACCGGTAAGCTTCATTTTCTGTATTTTGGCTCAGAAACAGCATCTAAGGGCAAACTTAAGCAGCTTGAAAAAATATTTACTGATGCAAACATTAATGCAACTTTATCTGATAATATAAAACAGACTATTTGGGAAAAATTCTTATTTATATCAAGTATTGCCAACATGACAACTTATATGGATATGCCGGTTGGAGAAATATTAAGAGATAAAACCAGTAAAGACACTTTAATAGAGCTTATTAAGGAATTAAAATTAATTGCAGGCGCAAAAAACATCTCCCTACCTGAGAACATCATTGAAAACACGATTGCAAGAATCGAAAAGTTGCCATTTGATACTACTTCTTCAATGCACAGTGACTTTCTAAAAGGAGGAAGGACAGAATATACTTCTCTTACAGAATATGTTTCTAATCTTGGAGATAAATTAAATGTAGATACCCCGGCATTTGATAAAATACTAGCCGAGTTTAGACAACGGGATAATAAATAGGCAATAAGTAATGGGCAAAAGGCAATAGGCAATAAACAAAGGGTTTGCCCATTGCCCATTGCCCATTGCCCATTGCCTTTTGCCCATTGCGGTTAAGTTTGAAGCATGTATATTAGCTATCTTTGTAATTCCAAATGAATGGTTTATATTTTACTTACCCAACTTTCCTGACATATATGTCATCTTGTCTTTATATACAGTCTGTATCTTTAAATACTTTCTATAACCTTGGAAAAACAATTTAATAAAAGCTTAGGGTACAGATTGTGTTGGATCTTGCTGTTACTACCAGTTATATCTTTTGGGCAACGCACCATAAAAGGTAAAGTAATTGATGCAGTTACAAAGCAACCGTTGGTTTCCTGCAGTGTTTATTCATTACATACCGGGAATGGTGCAATCACTGATGCCGACGGTTCCTATTCATTTAATATTTCTGACAGAACAGACTCTATTGCCATATCAATGGTTGGGTATAGCTCTTTGATTAAAGCTGTTTTAAAAGTGCCTGAACAATCTATCAACTTTGAGGCGCAGCCTGCAAAGGGTGGGTTAAATGAAGTAGTGATCACTGCAAAATCTAAGTTTACCAAAGCTCAGCTGCTTATAAAAAAAGTAATCAGCCATAAAGAGTATAATAACAGTTATAACAACAGCAGCTTTCAAAGCCAGATATACGACAAGATCGAATTTGACGTTAAGAATATTCCATCCAAGATCCTGAACAACCCATTGCTTAAGCCTCTTCGGTTTGCGTTTAATAATATGGACAGCACAGCTGATAAACAGAAATTCCTGCCAATTTATTTATCTGAAAGTAATGCGGATTTTTATTACCAGAAAAATCCTGAGAAACAACGATATGATTATACCGCTATTAAAAGTTCCGGAGTCGATAACAAATCAATCCTGGCATACATCGATGGACTATACAAAAAGATTAATATCTATGATAATCTCATCAAGCTGGTTGAAATCAATTTTGTAAGCCCGATAGCTTATAATGCTCTTTCATTTTACACCTATCATATTCAGGATACACTGTACATTGATGATCATAGGTGTATTCAGGTTCAATTTAAACCTTCACAATTCGGAACAAATACTTTCAACGGCTTTATGTGGATCACTGATAGCACTTATGCCATTAAATCCCTGGCGATGCATATGGATAAGAACGCAAATATTAACTGGGTCGATAAATTCCAAATCACTCAGGAGTTTGCATTGAATAGGGATAAATATCTGCCTGAGAGAAATATATTGATGATTGATCTGAATTTACCAGCGTTGAAGGGCACGGGTGTGATTGTTACCAAAACAACACTATTCAAAAATATTATTCTGAATAATTCAAAGATTGATACTGCATTTAATAAGGCCAAAACAGACATCACAACTTCGAACATAAATCAGGGAGACAGCACGTATTGGCTGGCAAACCGGTTTGAACCTCTCAGTAAGTCTGAGAAATTTGTGTACCACCTGATGGACACCATTACCAAGATCCCGGCAGTGATCACCTATGGTAAGATCATTGATGGATTACAGTCTGGATACTACACAGCAGGCAAGCTGGATTTAGGAAATATTTATAATATTTATACGAACGACCGGATTGAAGGAAATCGCTTCGATCTGGGATTCAAAACTAATAGCAGTTTCAGAAAGAACTTTCAATTTAGAACCTATGCCGGTTATTCAACAAAAGATAAGAAAATAAGATATTTGCTTAGTACACTTTTTGTATTGGGCAGGGATCAGTGGAGTACGCTAAAGTTGAGGTACAGCAACGATCTTGCCGCCTCTTATGATCATGAAGATGAGCTTGATCAAAATTCAGTATTTGGTTCACTTATGAGAAGAGTTAAATCAACAGAGATAAGGTTGATTAATAACGAGGAGGCAAACATACATTATAACAAGTATTTTAATAATGGGATTACAGTGAACCTGGAAGCAAAGGCCAGCTCACTGACCCCTTATTTTAATGTGTATTATACTTATGGTAAATTTCTTCCTTTTGTAACGCCAGGTGATTATAGCAGCTATCATACAAACCAGGTAACAGCGTCTATACGATATGCCTATCGGGAAAAATACATTACCCAGCATTTTAGAAGGGGCAGCTTCGGAAGTAATTACCCAATTATTACATTGAGTTATACTAAAGGGTTTAAAGTTAATAACGGCCTGGTGAAAAGCGATTTTGATTATGATAAATTGGGATTGGAAATAACACAGGATTTTACAGATGGAAGGTTAGGCCATTTGACATATACCCTAAGCAGCGGAATTACCAACGGGATCTTGCCTATCATTTTGCTTGATGTTCAAAAAGGGAATGATACCTACTATTATAATAAATATGCGTTCAATAATATGAACAGGTTCGAGTTTGTGGCGGATAAATATGCAAGCCTGATGGTTGAGCAGAATTTTCAAAGTTTTCCGTTTAATTATTTTCCTCTTATTAAAAAGTTCAAATGGCGCTCACTTGCCACTTTTAGGGGGGTGATTGGTGATATGTCGGAACAAAATAAAATTGCCAATGGTTATTATGACAGCACAATAAGTTATCATTTTACAGTGCCATCAAAAGAGCCTTATATGGAGGTGGGGGTGGGTATAGAAAACATCTTTCACTTGCTCAGGGTAGATGCGGTGTGGCGCTTAAATTATCTCAATAATCCTGGGATTCCAAAGTTTGGAATAAAGGGGAGCATTCAGTTTAAATTTTAGAGCTTCTCACTTCGCCCGAAGATAAAGTAAAGCTTCTTTTTTTTAATTCGTTTTCTTCGTAACTTTTCACTTCTATTTAAAATTCTTTTCAAATGAACCATAACTTTCTGTTTAGCATAGCAATTGCTATAACTTCTTTTGCATGCAATGATTCAAAAACAAACGATAAATCATCTACTATGGATTCTTCTAAAACAACAATGAGCATCCAAGAGGACTCTGTTACTTATAGTGACGGAGGTACCAATTTAAAGGGATATATTTCGTATGACGAAAATAAGAAGGGTAAAAGGCCTGCTGTTCTTATTGTTCACGAATGGTGGGGATTAGGAGCCTATACCAGGGGACGTGCAAAGCAATTGGCAGAACTTGGTTATATAGCTATGGCAGTTGATATGTATGGTGATGGTAAAACCGCAGCTGATCCAAAGGAAGCACAGGCACTTGCCACTCCATTTTATATGAATCCTCAACTTACTCTTACAAGATTAAATGCAGCAATGAAGAAGCTGAAGGAGTATTCACAAACAGATTCATCTAATATGGCGGCTATGGGATATTGTTATGGAGGCTTTGTTGTATTGAATGCAGCGAAACTTGGCGCTGATCTTAAAGGGGTAGTTAGTTTTCACGGAAATCTGACCGGTGCCCCCGTTGATAAGCAAAAGTTGAAAGCTAAAATATTAGTTTGTCATGGTGCTGATGATCAGTTCGTAAAAAAAGAGGAAGTAGATGCGTTCAAACATTCGATGGATTCTGCCGGTGTAGAGTATACATTTAAAGCATATCCTAATGCTACCCATGCATTTACTAATCCGGCAGCAACGGAGTATGGTAAGAAATTCAATATGCCTATTGCGTATAATGCAGCTGCTGATACTGCATCATGGAATGATATGAAAGACTTTTTCAATAAATTATTTAAGTAAGCCTCGCTTTGCTCGACCAGGGTTGCCACGGAAGGCACGGAAGAATCCCAGGGTTTAGCCTTGGGATTGTCCTGCCAATAGTCAGATATTGCTGATTATTAAGTAGTTGGATAGTTATTCAATAGTTATGGATTTAGTAGACGAATCAATTGAAGTATTTGGTGCCAGGGTGCACAATCTGAAGAATATTGACATCTCAATTCCCAAAAATAAATTAGTAGTGATTACGGGTATTAGTGGAAGTGGAAAATCCTCGCTTGCGTTTGATACCATTTATGCGGAAGGACAGCGCCGCTATATGGAAAGCTTTTCTGCATATGCAAGGCAGTTCATCGGTGATATGGAAAGGCCCGACGTAGATAAGATCACTGGCTTATCACCTGTTATTTCTATAGAACAAAAGACTACAAATAAAAATCCCCGCAGTACTGTTGGAACAGTAACCGAACTCTATGATTTTTTCAGGTTGTTATATGCAAGAATAGGCGAAGCCTATAGCTATAATACCGGCAAAAAAATGGTAAAGTGGAGCGAGGAAGAAATAGTGGACAATATTTTTAAGCGGTATAAAGATAAAAAGATATCCTTACTGGCACCCCTGGTTCGCGGACGTAAGGGTCATTATCGGGAACTATTTGAAGATGTAAGAAAAAAGGGATTTTTAAAAGTTCGGGTAGATGGTGAAATCAAAGACCTTGTTGCCAGGATGCAGGTTGATAGATATAAAATTCATGATATTGAACTAGTAGTTGATCGTCTGCAGGTAGCAGATGATATGAAAATACGCCTTAGTCAGAGTGTACAAAAAACTCTTCAATTAGGTAAGGATCTAATGTTTTTGTTAGTGGAACCTGGATTAGGACGTACCTCGAAAGGAAACGCAAAAGTGAGTGAAGAAGAAGGAATATTAGTCCAATTCAGTAAACAGTTGATGTGTGTAGAAACAGGAATTAGTTATGAGGAACCTTCTCCCAATAGTTTTTCATTCAATTCTCCCTATGGGGCATGTCCCACTTGCAAAGGATTGGGAAGTGTTTACCAGGTAAGCCTGGATGCGATCATCCCTGATTGGGATCTAAGTGTAAATGAAGGAGGAATTGCACCTCTGGGAGAAGAAAGAGAAGCCTATGTTTTTAAACAAGTTCAGCAATTAGGAAAGAAGCATAAGATGAATCTTGATAAGCCGTTAAAAGATCTACCAAAAAAATCATTGAATATTTTATTATATGGGCAGGAGGAAATAAACGGTAATGATATTGTTGATTTTGATCTGAATGAAACTATTATTTCTGATGGAGAGAATAAGGAGGCAATGGATGCAAAAACTTACTATACCACTGAATATGAAGGGATAGTAAACATGGTAAAGCGTTGGTTCAGCGCAAGCAGCACCAGTGAAGGATTAAGGGTATGGGTTGAAAAATTCATGCAGTTGAAAACCTGTAGTACCTGTGAAGGTAAACGACTGAGAAAAGAGAGCCTTTGGTTTAAAATTGACAATGCAAATATTGCTGAATTAAGCGAACTAAACCTGGATAAGTTAATGCAATGGTTTGATGATATTGAATCCAGGTTAAGCAAGCGACAGAATATTATTGCTAAGGATATTATAAAAGAGATTAAAGAGAGGTGTCAATTTTTACTTGATGTGGGTCTCACTTACCTGACCATGAACAGGCCTTCAAAGAGCCTTAGCGGAGGTGAGTCTCAGCGGATAAGACTTGCCACCCAGATTGGATCACAACTTCAGGGTATCACATATATTCTTGATGAACCAAGCATTGGATTACATCATCGGGATAATCATAGGTTGATAAAAGCATTAAAAAATCTTCGTGATATCGGCAATAGTGTTTTGGTGGTTGAACATGATAAAGACATCATGCTGGCAGCAGATTACATAATTGATATTGGCCCTCAGGCAGGAAAACATGGTGGAGAGATAGTTGCCCAGGGAATACCTGAAGAGATGTTGAAGCTTAATACTGTAACAGCATCCTATTTAAACGGTCATAGATTTATTCTTGTTCCAAAAGAGAGAAGAAAGGGGAATGCAAAAATACTTTCCCTGGAAGGTGCATCTGGTAATAATTTGAAAGAAGTAAAAGCCACTTTTCCACTTGGAAAATTTATTTGTGTTACAGGGGTAAGCGGAAGTGGGAAATCTACATTGATCAACGAAACGTTGTATCCCATTCTAATGAAACATGCCTATAAGAGTAAAATGTTCCCACTTGACTATAAAAACGTTAAGGGGCTCGAGCATATTGACAAAGTAATAGAGATCGATCAGTCGCCTATTGGCCGAACACCGAGAAGCAATCCTGCAACGTACTGCGGATTCTTTACAGATATAAGAACCTTGTTTGCATCCATTCCCGAAGCAAAGATTCGTGGTTATACAGCTGGTAGATTTTCATTCAATGTTAAAAGTGGGCGATGTGATGTATGTGAAGGGGGTGGGATGAAAGTGATCGAGATGAATTTCTTACCAGACGTATATGTGCATTGTGAAAAGTGCAATGGTAAAAGATACAATAGGGAAACGCTTGAAATCCGGTATAAAGGTAAATCGATCAGTGATGTGCTCGACATGACGGTAGATGAAGCAGTAGATTTTTTTCATAACGTTCCATACATATATCGCAAGATAAAAGTGTTGCAGGAAGTGGGACTTGGATATATTACTCTTGGCCAAAGTGCGGTGACTCTTAGTGGTGGAGAAGCCCAGCGGGTGAAACTTTCAACAGAGTTAGGTAAAAAAGATACTGGCAAAACTTTTTATATCCTTGATGAACCAACAACCGGCTTGCATTTCCAGGATATTCAGCACCTTATTGATGTATTGAATAAACTTGTTGACAGAGGTAATACTGTTCTAGTGATAGAACACAATATGGACATTATTAAGATAGCTGATCATATTATTGACCTGGGTCCCGAAGGTGGAGATGGTGGTGGTAGAATCCTTTTTGAAGGAACACCTGAGGAATTGGCGAAAAATAAAGAAAGTTATACCGCGAAGTTTTTGAAAGAGGAGTTAGTCTGAACCTTGATTTAAAAAAAACCCAAGGCTTTAGCCTTGGGTGCAGAGCATGGTAACAAAGTTAAATAAGAATGTGGTTTCAGGGGTTTACATTACACAAGAATGTGTATCGTTTTCCGGGGATAACTTTTATTATATACTCTGCTTTATTCCGGGGCTAAAGCCCTGGTTTTTATATTGTTCAACATAAGCCAGCTACTTTCACCGACCATAAGGCCTCAAGCTATTTTAATTCAATTTTTCCATTTTTTAATCTTTCATCATTGCTAAAGAATTCATATAGGTAAATTCCTTTTTTCAATTTTGAGATGATGATTTTTTTCGACCCATTGATATCAAATTCTTTTATCAGTTCGCCATCAATAGTGAACATGTAGAACTGTGTTTTGCTGTTCCTTATTGTTTGGACGCTCACCAGGATGTTATTATCCTTCTGTGCGATTTTCAGATTCACTTCTGCATTTGTGCCTGCCAACTTAGTGGGTTCAAAAAATGAGCTTAAGATGAACAGGCAGCCGATAAATAACGGTGCTTTCAAAAAACTTTTATTAGATATTAAATTCATATTGGCAATGTTCTATTATTTATTAAAAAATATGTGGACAACGCATTTGGTGTGCTGCGTTTTTGTCAGCTATGCTTTCATAAATTTCACCAAGGCGGATACCAAACTTTACAAAAAAGTTGAAATATGCGTCACCGTTTTTTGGATTACCACGTTGTGTGCCGGGAGCATATCTATTAATCCCCGGAGTAACAATGCCGATGGTTTTATCAGAAACCTTTCTGGCAATAATTGCATCACTTGCCGATAAATACCTGTCGAATAAGTTTGGGTCTATATAATTAGTACTTACATCATCTATATAATCGGTAAAGGTTTTTCTATATAAAAATTCAAGGCTGACAGTAACTCTGTCTGAGGAAAAATATTTTAGGCCACAACCAATTGGAATATTCAATTGAGTGAGCTGGTATTGATTGCGACCTGGATACTCCTTCATGCCTTCACCTTCAGTGCGTAATGGATGAAGGTAAACCCATGTTTTATTACCACTGGCATCGGTGATCGAACCTTGTGGATCGAAATGAAACACTCCTACACCTGCAACTCCATATGGACGTAACCGGGGCTGGTTTTCCTGGAAACTATTTAATATCATTAACGGAAAAACTTCCAATGCTATATAACCCTCAGTAATATTTGTTCTAAAATCAAGGTTACGCTGTTTCCGCCAAAGCTCATCCACTCCTTTTGAAGTGACGGCAGCATCATCGCCTTGTAACTTCCCTACTTCTCCAGCAACCCTAATTCCAAGCCAATCTGAGGGATAAGCGGTAATAAAAGCGCCTTTCATGATGTTGGTAAACTGGAGATTCACATCTTTAATAAATTTTGTGCCTTTGCCAGCATTGCCACCCAAATCACCTAAAAAGAATGAAGGGCCTAAGTTTATTCCAGCTTCCCATTTTACACTGCCGGTTTGAAACATTAAGTGCTGTGAAAAAGATTTTAAAGGGAAAATAAGCAGGCTGAGTGCAGAAATTATTATAGAAACCGTTACGCTATGTAAACGTATTTTCATCAGACTATTGGATTTAGTTCTTCTTCGGATATTTGGATATGCGTCTTGCCTGAAATAAACGGCTACTAAAGGTTGTTATTGTGTAAAACCTTAAGATTTATCCGTTGGTTGCAGTAGACGGGGGGCTCGCGCTTGCTGGTGACGCTTTAGCATCAACAGCAGGCGTGCCTCCTTAGCGCTAAGAAATAACTTACATATTCCATCCAACGTTTACTCTGTTAGCAGTAAGAATTTTCAAAAGCAGCCTGCATCAGATCTAGCTTCTTTTAGAATGTTGTGGATAATGCAAAGAGTAATTTCTTTCTTAGCGCTCAGGGCATCGCTTTTTGATGGCGCTAAGGCGGCATCAAAAAGCTCATCGCCCCGACCGCTGCTGACTTGTTTTCATTTTAATGTGTTCAATCTCATCTTCAATGTAACTGTCGCCAATGGTGTGAAAGTTGAAATAGGAGTAAAAAGTTTTGAGATACACCTGTGCACTGATAGTAATTTCAGTTTGGCCGTATAATTCTTTGATTTTACTAATGGCGGTTTGCATTAATTCCTTACCGATTCCATTTCCTCTGACCAAGGGAGAAGTTACCACCCTTCCAATGGAAGGGGTATCATATGCAAGTCCCGGAGGTAGAAGCCTGGCATAGGCGATCAATCTCCCATCCTGCCATCCCATTAGATGCCATGAATCCTGGTCTCTATTATCGCAGTCCTGGTAAACACAATTTTGCTCTACGGCAAATACCTCGAGTCTTAATTTGATTACCTGGTATAACTCAGATGTTGAGAGTTCAGTAAAATATTTGCATTGCCAGTTGATAATCATGTTGTTTAGAGATTATAGTAGTGGTTGGGGGGTAGGCCCCGCTAGCTTTAGCCAACTTTATTAATAATCGTATTTATCTTTCCATCTCTCTTTCAGGAACTTCCTTATTTCTTCTTCTCTTGCATTTTTTCCTGGATTATATAATGTTGTTCTTTTTATTTTATCAGGAAGATATTCCTGTTCCGAAAAGTTCTTATCAAAACTATGTGCATATTTATATTCTTTGCCGTAATCCAGATCCTTCATCAATTTTGTTGGAGCATTTCGAATATGCAGTGGAACCGGAAGATCACCATGGTTTTTTACTAACTCCAATGCCATGCTAATAGCAACATAGCTGGCATTGCTTTTTGGAGATCCTGCCAGGTAGATGGCACATTGGGAAAGTATGATCCTGGCTTCAGGATAGCCAATCACATGAACAGCCTGGAAAGTATTTGTTGCCAGCACTAGAGCTGTAGGGTTGGCATTACCAATATCCTCACTTGCTAATACAACCATTCTGCGAGCTATGAATTTTACATCCTCACCTCCATCGATCATCCTGGCTAACCAGTATACTGCAGCATTCGGATCGCTTCCTCTAATTGATTTTATAAATGCAGAAATAATATCATAATGTTGTTCTCCCTGCTTGTCATATAAGGCAATTTTTTTTTGTGCTACCTCCATTATTCTTTCATCGGTAATCACAATTTTATCACCCTTCTTTCCTTCACCTGATACCACATCTATATACAGTTCAAGAAGATTAAAGAGTTTTCGTGCATCCCCTCCGGATAGATTGAATAATGCTTCGGTTTCACGAACTTCTACCATCTTTGTTTTTATGTATTCGTCCTTTGTTAATGCCTCCTGTAACAGGAAACTTAGATCACTTGTATTAAGTGGTTTCAGTACATACACCTGGCACCTGCT